>JADGRR010000611.1 GCA_017880745.1 Burkholderiales bacterium | reverse complement strand
GTTCAGGATCGAGGACCCCCGCCTCGTCAAGACCGCGATCGTCGCGTTCTGCCGCTCGGTGCTGACCTGGTATTCGCCGCGCGGCAAGCTCACGCCGGAGGAGATCGGCGCGTACTACGCGGAGCTGGTGATCGCGATGGTGAAGGGCTGAGGACGAGCGTCACTGAAGCGCAGCAGACGATGGCCTACCGTTGGCTCGCCGACGCGGTGCTGGTGTTGCACCTCGCTTTCATCGCCTTCGCCACGTTCGGGGCGCTGGCCGTGTGGCGCCGGCCGCGCTGGGCGTGGCTGCATGTGCCGGTGATGGCCTGGGCCGCGTTCGTGGTGTTGGCAGGACAAATCTGCCCGCTCACGCCGCTCGAGAATGCACTTCGGCAGGCGGGAGGCGCGGCCGGATATCGGCAGTCGTTCATCGCGCACTACCTGTTGCCGCTGATCTATCCGGACGCGGTGCAAGGCGAGGTGGGGCGGGGGCTGCAAGTGCTCCTCGGTCTCGGCTTGCTGGTGTCCAACTTGGTGGTCTATGCCGTCCTGCTGAGGCGCCGGCGATCGCGTTCCGGCTGATCTCGGGACGCCGCCCTTCGCCAAGGGGCGCTTGGCCACGCGCAGACTCCACCGCCCGGCGGTTCCGGCGCAACGCATCCCTTGCAGTAGGGAGGAACTTCTCGGTCTGAAGCCATTGCCTCCACAATTGCCGTTGCCCTTGTTCCCTGCCCAGGAGGGTGCGATGCCAGAGACCCGAATCGAACTGCTCCAGGGCATGCCGATCTTCGGCGCCATCCGCGAAGACACGCTGCGATACCTGCTGGAGCAGACGCGCTCGGTGTCCCGGCGCGCGCAGGAGTTCTTCTTTCGCGAAGGCGACCGGGCGAGCGGCATGTTCGTGCTGGAAACGGGCCGGGCGAGGGTGATCAAGGAATGGCGCGGGCGGCAGCTGCTGCGCAAGCAGCTCGGCCCGGGTGACTGCTTCGGCGAGATGGCGCTGATGGACTTGCTGCCCCGCAGCGCATCGGTCCAGGCGAGCGACGACTGCACTGCCATCGAAATCACCCCGGATCACCTGTACCGCCTGTTCGAGCGCGACGCCGAGCAGTTCGTGCTGATCCAGATGAACATGGGACGCGAAGTCAGCCGTCGTCTGCGCGCCACCGATGAGCAGCTGTTTCGCGCCGAAATGGCCGCGGCACGCGGGCCTGACGAAAGCCGGTAACCCCCTGGTAACGGCCTGGCGCCTACAACACAATCCGCAAGGCCATTGCGCGGTTCCGGCTGTCGTAGCCGGGCCCGGCGGTGGCTCGGGATTCGTCGACGATGCCGGCCCTTACCGTGTCCGCTGCCTCCGCGATGCCTGCCGGTGATCGCGGGTGCGTGCACCTGCTCGGCTGGCCTTGCCTGGTGCGCGCGGATGCAGGTGCGACGGTCCGGCTCTCGGCCAAGGATGCGGCGCTGCTGGCCGTGGTCGCGCTCGACGGCCCGATCGCGGCGGACCGTGTCGCGGCCCTGATTTGGCCGGCCGTGGAGGGCCGCAAGGCCGATACCAATCTGCGCCAGCGCTTGTTCAGGCTGCGCCGCGACAGCGGCATGAACCTGATTGCGAACGGCGCCCTGCTGCAGCTCGCGCCCGGTGTGCAGACCGACTTGCCGGCGGCGCTGGCGCAGATCGCCGCCGACGAAGACGCGGGTCGCGAACAATTTCTCGGCGATCTGGATTTCGAAGACCTGCCCGAGTTGGCGAATTGGGTCCGCATGGCGCGGGCCCGCTGGCACGAGCAACGCGACGCCGCGCTGGCGGCTGCGGCCGCGCAATGCGAGGCGGACGGAGCCATCGCGCGCGGCCTTGTTTACGCCCAGCGCCTGATCGACAGCGACCCGTTGTCCGAGCACGCGCAGCGCCGCTGCATGCGCTTGCACTATCTGCGCGGCGACTGCAGCGCGGCGATCGCCTCGTTCGAACGCTTCGAACGGCGCTTGAAGGACGAACTCGGCACGCGGCCCTCGGCCGAAACCGTCGAGCTGATCGAGACCATCGAGCGTGGCGCGACGGCGCTGCTGCCGGCGCGACGCACCGTCGTGCCCGCCAGCTTGATGCGCCCACCCCGCTTGGTGGGCCGCTCGGCCGAATCCGCGGCCATGGCGCGCGCCTGGACCGGGCAGCGCGCGTTCGCGCTGCTCGGTGAAGCCGGCATCGGCAAGACCCGATTGCTGCAGGACTTCGCCGCGCGCCGCGACGGCCTGGTCAGCGTTCAGGCCCGGCCGGGTGACGCCGGCATCGCCTACGCGCTGCTGGCGCGATTGCTGCGCGCGGTCTTCGCCGGTCACGGCATGGCGCTGACCGGTGCGCGTCGCCAGGAGCTCGCCCTGGTGCTGCCGGAACTGGGCAGCGCCGCGGCGCTGGCCGGCGAGGCGCTGCGCCTGCTGCTCCTGCAGGTGGATTGCGATGCGCCGGTGCAGAAGTCGGGCGATCGGTGCCGGAACCGATGCCCGCGTGGCCTCGAAAATCAGGT
>JADGRR010000610.1 GCA_017880745.1 Burkholderiales bacterium | reverse complement strand
CGTCGTTTGCCAGGTTGAGACGCCGCAACAGCTCTTGCCGTGGCGGTTCGACCACGCACTGCAGCCGGATCAGATTGGCCTGCGAGGCATCCTGGCGGTAAGCGTCGGCGGCTTCCCCGACGGCCTCCGGATCTGGCGAAAAGTCTTCGGCCAGGACATCGAAAAAAGCCGTCAGCGACGGGCCCGAGAGCATGCGATAGGCGGCGAGCGCCTCGCGCGCCAGGGCAGCGCCGGAGGCCTCGCCGCGTTCGGACAGCAGTGCATGGCACAGGGCCACGGTCCTGCGCGTGTGCCGGTCCGCCTTGCTGTCCGTTCTCTCCGCAGGGGTGAACAGACGCTTGATGAAGGCCGGGGATCTCATGCAGCAGGGCGAAGCGCGGCCTCAGGCGGCCGCGATCTCCGCTCTGACTTCGGACAGCAGCCGCTCGGCTTCGCTGCCGCGCACGCGGCTGATGTCATCCTGGTACTTGAGCAGGGCGCCGAGCGTGTCGTTGACCGTGTCCGGATCGAGGGCGAGTTTGTCCAGCGCCATCAGTGCCTTGGTCCAGTCTATGCTTTCGGCCACGCCGGGAAGCTTGAACAGGTCCATCTTGCGCAGCCGCTGCACGAAGGCGACGATCTCCTGCGACAGGCGTTCCGCCGCGCCCGGCGCCTTCCGCCGCAGGATGTCGAGTTCGCGCGCCGCGTCCGGATAGTCCACCCAGTGATAAAGGCAGCGGCGCTTGACCGCATCGTGGATCTCGCGCGTGCGGTTGGAGGTGATGATCACGATGGGCGGCTTGTCTGCCTTGATCGTGCCGAGTTCGGGAATGCTTACCTGGAAGTCCGACAGCACTTCCAGCAGATACGCCTCGAACGGTTCGTCGGTGCGGTCGAGCTCGTCGATCAGCAGCACCGGCGCCGCGCCGTCGCTCGCTTCGAGGGCCTGCAGCAGCGGCCGCTTGATCAGGAACTGCTCGGTAAAAATATCCTGGCTGAGTTTCTTGCGGGCGGCCTGGCCGGAGGCCTCGTGCACTTTTCCGCTCGCTTCCGCCAGCCGGATTTCTATCATCTGCCGCGGGTAGTTCCATTCATATACGGCCGACGAGATGTCCAGGCCTTCGTAGCATTGCAGCCGCACCAGCCTGCGCTCGAGCGTACTCGCGAGCACCTTGGCGATCTCGGTCTTGCCGACGCCGGCTTCGCCTTCGAGAAACAGCGGGCGTTCCATCTTCAGGGCGAGGAACAGGGCAGTGGCGAGGCTGCGCTCGGCCACGTAGTCGGCGCGCGCGAGCAGCGCCGCGGTGTCATCTATCGATTTCGGGAGTTTGACCATGTTTTTCGACGCAAAGGACGCAGGGGAGGGCAAAACACGCGAGGATTTTATACCTTTGCGTGGCTCGCGTTCACGGCTTTTTTGGCGCGCCTTGGCCCCTCGGCGCGCTCATTGAGCCGCGCGCGTTGAAATCGAACCCGAAGCGGCGTAGCCTAGGCAGGCAATTCTGCCATTCCAAAAATCGCAACGCGGACGCAAAGACGCGTCTCCTGCGGTGAATGTCGGCAGACTCCGATTCAACCTCGCGCTGGAGAATTTCGCATGAGCCACGACATCCCCGGCTACGAAACCCCGGGCTGCGCCTATTGCCCGAGCACGGTGCGCGCGTGCCGCCAGGGAGAAGGGGAAGAGCGCGGTCCGGCATTCTGCCCGTCCAAGGTGGATCCCGAAGGGGTCGCCGCCGCGTGGGAACCTTACCTCGATGCCTACACCGCGCGCGTCGCGCGCACCGCGGCCGTGGTCGAAAGCGAGGGCTACTGCAAATGGACGCGGGTGGAGGAGATTTGCGAGTTTGCGAAAAAAATGGGGTTTCGCAAAGTGGGCATCGCCATGTGCATCAGCTTCGTCGATCACGCCCGGGTGTTCAGCGCCATTCTCGAGAGCCACGGCCTGGAGGTGACCTCGGTGGCGTGCAAGAACGGGGGCGTGCCGAAGGAGGACATCGGCCTCAAGGACGAGGAGAAGATCCGCCCGGGAAGTTTCGAGCCGATGTGCAACCCGATCTCGCAGGCGGAGTTGCTCAACCGGGCAGGCTGCGAGTTGAACGTCATCATGGGACTGTGCGTGGGGCACGACAGCCTGTTCATCCGCCACTCGCAGGGACTGGTCACCACCCTGGTGACCAAGGACCGGGTGCTCGCGCACAACCCGGTCGGCGCGCTGCAACTGGCGGACACTTATTACAGCCGGGTATGGGGCCCGCACAAGCCGGACAAGCTGCCGAGCAAGCCAGCCAGGCGCCGCCGCCGGGCGGATAGCGAATCCTGACCGCCACGATCAGGGGCGTAGGCGAAGACGTGTCCCGTTATTTGGTAGCGAGTTCTAGGCGCCGTAGTGCTGCAGGCGTTCGATGTAGCGCGCTATCAGGTCGACTTCGAGGTTGACCCGGCTGCCGGGTTTGAGATGCTTCAGATTGGTTACCGCGATGGTGTGCGGTATCAGGTTGATCTCGAACTCCTCGTCATCCACGC
>JADGRR010000086.1 GCA_017880745.1 Burkholderiales bacterium | reverse complement strand
ATTGAGTCTTATCTTGTGAACCTGGTGAAATCGACAGGGCTTGTAGGAGCGAGCTTGCGCCGCGAAGCAAGTCCCCACCTCTTCGGGTGGTCCCGACCTTCGGTCTCCCACCTTGCGGGGCTCGCGAATTCGACGATTCGCGAGCAAGCTCGCTCCTACACAGGCGACGCCATTCTCAGGATGCGTAATTCCGCGTGAGATAACCGACCAGCCAGATCGAACTGACGCCGAGCGCGATCAGCACCGATTGCGATAGCGTGGCGCGCAGTTCGGGGCGCTTGTGCAGCCCGGGGATCAGATCGGCCACGGCGACGTAGATCATGCTGGCGGCGGCGAGCGCGAGGATGCTCTGCACCCATTGCTGCAGCGCCTGCAGCGCGAAGTAGGCAAACAGCCCGCCGGCGAACATGGCGAAGCTCGACAGCAGGTTGAGCATGAAGGCGCGCATGCGGCTGTAGCCCGAATGCAGCAGGATCAGGAAATCGCCCACTTCCTGCGGGATCTCGTGCGCGATTATCGCCAGCGCAGTGACGATGCCGAGCTGGGTGTTCTCCATGAACGCGGCGGCGATCAGGATGCCGTCGACAAAATTGTGAAAGCTGTCGCCGATCAGAATCAGCATGCCGCTGCGCCCGTGGTCGTGCGCGTCGGCGTGCTGGTCGTGGACCTCGCAGTCCTCGACGTGGCAATGGCGCCACAGCACCAGTTTTTCCAGGATGAAGAACACGAATATGCCGGCGAGCACGGTGGCGGCGACGCTGCGCACACTCATGGCGCCCTCGAACGCATGCGGCAGCAGCTCGAGGAAAGCCGCGCCGAGCAGGGCGCCGATGGCGTAGCTCACGAGCATCGGCACCCAGGCGGCGCGCGCCGTCAGCGCGAACAATGCCGCGCAGGCGACCGACAGCAACCCGCCCAACAGGCTCGCCGCGGTGATCCAGGCCAGAGTCGACATGTTCAGACTTCCATCCACATTATTGGATCCAAATCAGGCTCGCCATGCGCCCGGTGGCGCCATCGCGGCGATAGGAAAAAAAGCGCTCGCGCTCGGTGTAGGTGCAGTAGCCGCCGCCGTAGACTCTCACCACGCCGCTACGCGCGAGGCGCTGGCGCGCCAGCGCATACAGGTCGGCGTAGAACTTACCCGGCTCACCCGGCGTAAATGCGGCCGCCGCCTGCGCGTCGTCCCCTCGGTCGGCCGCGACGAAAGCCTCGCGCACCTCTGCGCCGACTTCGTAGGCCGCAGGTCCGATCGCGGGCCCGAGGTAGGCGAGCAGCGCCGCAGGAGGCCGATCCATGACCCGCAGCGTCTGTTCGATCACGCCGGAACTCAAGCCGCGCCAGCCCGCGTGCGCGGCGGCCACAACCGTCCCCGCCTCGTCGCACAGGAGCAGCGGCAGGCAGTCCGCGGTGAGCACCGCGCACACCGTCCCCGGCCGGCGCGCAACCGCCGCATCGGCTTCGGGGCTGGCGGCCATGCCGTCGGCTTCGGCCACGGTTGTTCCATGCACCTGGCGCAGCCACAGCGGCTCCGCCGGCAGCGATTGCCTCAGGCGCGCGCGGTTGCGCGCGACATCCTCGATGTCGTCGCCCGCGCGCATGCCCAGGTTCATATCGGCATAGGCGCCGCGGCTGACGCCGCCCGCGCGGGTGGTGATGAGCGCGCGCACGCTCGGCGGCGCCGGCCACTCCGGCACGATCCAGCCATGAGCGCTCATGCCGCGAGTTCCCGCAGCAGCTCCCGCATGTCAGCCGGAACCGGCGCCTCCCATTGCATCGGCGCCCCGCTCAATGGATGCATCAGGCCGAGGCGGTAGGCGTGCAGCGCCTGGCGCTTGAAGCTCGCCAGCGGTCCTGCCGCAATGCCGCGCCCGGCCCGATAGACCGGGTCTCCCACCAGCGGATGGCCGATCGACTGCATGTGCACCCGGATCTGGTGCGTGCGCCCGGTGTCCAGGCTGCACTCGAGCAGGGTCGCCGCTGCGTAGCGCTCGAGCACGCGGTAATGGGTGCGCGCTGCCCGTCCATGTTCGGTCACCGCCATGCGCGTGCGCTGGGTCTGGTGCCGGCCTATGGGCGCGTCCACCGAGCCGTCGCGCGCGACCGCGCCGTGCACCAGCGCGAGGTATTGGCGCACCACCGTGCGCGCCTGCAGTTGCCGCACCAGGTCGGTCTGCGCCTCCAGTGTCTTGGCCACGACCAGGAGGCCGCTGGTATCCTTGTCCAGGCGGTGCACGATGCCTGCGCGCGGGATGGCGGCGAGCGGCGGGTGATGGTGCAGCAGCCCATTGAGCAGCGTGCCCTGCCAGTTGCCGCTGCCCGGATGCACCACCAGCCCGGCCGGCTTGTTGAGCACCAGCAGCGCTGCATCCTCGTGCACGATGTCGAGTTCGATCGACTCGGCCTCGGCGACCGAGTCCCGGGCCTCGGGCTGCAGCGCGAGCGAAACGCGCTCCCCACCCCAGACCTTGCGCTTGGCATCTACCGCGGAATGGTCGAGCTTCACCTGGCCGTCTTTGACCCAGGCGGCGAGGCGGCTGCGCGAATGCTCCGGGAACATCCGCGCCAGAGCCTGGTCGAATCGCATTCCGGCGCAATCGGCGGGAACATGCCGCTCGTGACCCTCGACTGCGTTATAATTTTGCGTTTCCTTAATCCCTGTGCCTGCCATCATGAAACGTAGTTTAGCGGTAATTCTGGCCCTGCTGTTGTGCGCCTGCGGTTTGCTCCCCGAAGTGAAAGACGAAACTTCGGGCTGGTCTGCGGACAAGCTCTACACCGAAGCCAAGGACGAGATGGCGAGGGGCGGCTACACCAACGCGACCAAGTATCTGGAGAAACTCGAAGCCCGTTACCCGTATGGGCGCTACGCGCAGCAGGCGCAAATCGAGTTGGCCTACGTCTATTACAAGGACGGCGACCACGCCTCGGCCATTGCCGCCTGCGACCGCTTCATCAAACTGCATCCGAACCACCCCAACGTCGATTACACCTATTATTTGAAAGGCCTGGTCAATTTCAACGAGGATCTCGGGCTGATGGGCAAGATCAGCCGGCAGGACCTGACCGAGCGCGATCCCAAGGCCGCGCGCGAATCCTTCGACGCCTTCAGGGAACTGGTCACTCGCTATCCCGACAGCAAATACACGCCGGACGGGATCGCACGCATGAAGTACCTGGTGAACTCGCTCGCCTCGCACGAAGTCCATGTGGCGCGCTATTACATGAAGCGCGGCGCCTACGTCGCGGCTGCGAACCGGGCGCAGTACGCGCTGCAGAATTACGCCCAGGCTCCCGCCGTCGAGGAGGCGCTGTTCGTGATGGTGAAGGCCTACGATGCCATGGGCATGGCCGATTTGCGCGACGATGCCGACCGCGTGATGCACAAGAACTTCCCCGACAGCGCCTATTTCAAGGGCACGAGCGGCAACAAAGACCCGTGGTGGATGCTGTGGGGAGATGCCTGGTAGATCCGACAGTTTTCTGCATGGGGCGTCTTAAAAGCTGCCGCATGCCAGGAACGGCTATTGCGCGCTCGCGCGCGCCAACCGTGTTTTCAGTACGGATGAAAAGCACATCCGTACTGAAAACACGGTTACGGTTAACACCAGACACAGCGTAGTGGTTTTATCCAAGATCGTCGATTGCGCGCGGATGTGCTTTTCATCCGTGCGCAATCGACGATCCGCGCGGACGGCTTCTCGTCCGCGCAACATCGCAACGCTGAATCAATGTGAGGCGCGATTTAAGTCGCCAGGTATAGTTTCTAAACCTTGATCCCCTGATCGCGGATGTAATCGCGGATCACGGATTCAATATCCTTGTCCGCGACGAATCCCAGATTCAGCGCGCGCTCGGTGGTGAAACGGGCAGGCCAGGTCTTGACGATAGCCTGGATGCGCGCATCGGGCTTCCATTCCACGCGCGCCGCGACTTTGTCGCCCGCGACCTTGCGCAGGGCCTCGACCATCTGCGCCACCGAGGCGGTGATGCCGGGCAGATTCACTACGCGATTGACGCCCCAGGCCGCGGGCGGCAGTTCGTGCGCATGAATGAAAGCGTCGACCACTTTGCCGGGCGAGAGCAGCCACACGCCGGTCTCGGGGCCCACGGGACAGGGTGAAATCTCGCCGTTCAGCGGTTCGCGGATGATGCCGCTCGCGAACGAAGATGCGGCCAGGTTGGGCTTGCCCGCGCGCACCACGATGGTCGGCAGCCGCAGCGAGCGGCCGTCGATGAATCCCTTGCGGTTGAAATCGGTGGCGAGATACTCGCCGCAGACTTTGTGCGCGCCGTAGGAAGTCTGCGGGTTGGGCGTGGTGGAATCGTCCAGCACCGGCGGCAAGTCACCGCCGAACGCCGCCACCGAGCTGGCGAAGACGTAGCGCGGCGGCCGCGCCTGTTTGCGGCAGGCCTCGAGCAGGCCGCGCGTGCCGTCCAGGTTCACTCGGATGCCGAGGTCGAAATCAGCTTCGGCGCCGCCGCTCACCACCGCCGCCAGATGGAACACGGAATCGGTATCCCGGCCGATGGTCTCGGCGAGCAGCGCGGCGTTGGTGAAATCGCCTTTCACGCACTTGAGCCGCGCGTCGGCCTTGGCCGGGAAAGCGATGTCGATCAGCACGATCTGCGAGATGGCCTGCTGCTTGCCGTCCCCGTTGGTCAGCGTGCCGCGCTTGAGCAGGGCTTCGGCCAGACGGTAGCCGAGGAATCCGCCGCCACCGGTGATGAGTATTTTCATGTTTTCCTCAATGGTTGATGCGTCAAAATCCAGCGAACTGTATACGGCGTCTTAAATACCGTCGCAAGCCACGAGCGGACCTGCGCAGCGCGGGGCGTTATCCAACATCGCGACTCTGCGACAACGGGTGGGCGCGAATCAAGTCGCCACGCATATACGCTTGCACTCACGCTATCACTCAAACCTTGTAATACGCACGATACCATTCGACAAAGCGCCCGATGCCCGCTTCGATCGGCGTCGCCGGCTTGAAGCCTACCGCCGCCCCGAGCCGCGATACGTCGGCGATGGTCTCGGGCACATCGCCGGCCTGCAGCGGCAGCAGCTCCAGTTTCGCTTTCCTGCCCAGGCACTGCTCGAGCACCTCGATATAGCGCATGAGCTTCACCGGCTGGTTGTTGCCGATGTTGTAGATCCGGTAGGGCGCATTGCTGCTCGATGGGGTCGGCGCAAGCGCCGTCCAGGCCGGGTCGGGTTGCGCGGGCCGGTCGATCACCCTGACCACGCCTTCGACGATATCGTCCACGTAGGTGAAGTCGCGCACCATCTCGCCGCGGTTGAATACCGGTATCGCCTCGCCTGCAAGGATGCCACGCGTGAACTTGAACAGCGCCATGTCCGGCCGCCCCCAGGGGCCGTAGACGGTGAAAAAGCGCAGACCGGTGCAGGGCAGGCGGTACAGATGGGCGTAGCTATGCGCCATCAGCTCGTTTGCCTTCTTCGTCGCCGCATAGAGCGACACCGGGTGATCGATGTTGTCGTCCTCGGTGAACGGCAGCCTGGCGTTCGCGCCATAGACGGAACTCGATGAGGCGAACACGAAGTGCCCGACGCTGGAGCGGCGCGCGCCTTCGATGACGTTGGCAAATCCGACCAGGTTGGTGTCAATGTAAGCGCCTGGGTTTTCGATCGAATAGCGCACCCCGGCTTGCGCGGCGAGGTGCATGACGGCATCGAACCGGCGCTGCGCGAACAACCGGGTGATGCGCTCGCGGTCCGTGATGTCGGCGTGTTCGAATTCGAAACCGGTGAAAGCACGCAGGCGCGCCAGCCGCGCTTCCTTCAGGGTGACGTCGTAATAGTCGTTGAGGTTATCCAGCCCGACGACGCGGTCGCCGCGTTGCAGCAGCCGCAGCGCAAGGGTCGAACCGATGAAACCGGCAGCGCCTGTTACGAGGATGTTCATGTCGTCTTGGTTTGATTTGGTTGCCGGGCGCCGAAGGCCGGCGGGCCGAGGCTGCTTCAGCTCTTGGGAGCGATGCGTCTATCAAGTATCAGTCATTTCACCGCCGCTATTCTACCGGAGCGGCTGCGAAAAAATCCGTCACCTCGGCGAGCAGGCGCGTGCGCCGCATCGCGGGCAGGCTTTTCCAGATGCGTCGCCCATAGTGTTTGCTGATGAGCCGCGGGTCGCAGATCATGAGCACGCCGCGATCGGTTTCGTCCCGGATCAGGCGCCCCGCGCCCTGCTTCAGGCTGATCGCCGCGCGCGGCAGCTGGTACTCCATGAAGGCATTCTTGCCTTGCTTGTTGAGATATTCGATGCGCGCGGCGAGCACCGGATCGTCGGGCGGCGCGAACGGCAGTTTATCGATCACCACCAGCGACAGCGCTTCGCCGCGCACGTCCACGCCTTCCCAGAAGCTCTGGCTCGCCACCAGCACGGCGTTGCCCAGCCGCCGAAAACGTTCGAGCAGTTCGCTGCGGGTACCGTCGCCCTGCAACAGCAGCGGGTAGTCCACGCCTTCCGCTTCGAAGCGCGCCTGCAGCAGCTCATGCGCGCGGCGCATCGCGCGCAGGGTCGTGAACAGGAGGAAAGCGCGGCCGCGGCTGGCTTCGATCACCGGCCAGGCCGCGTCCACCACCGCCGCGGTATGGGCGGCATCGTTAGGCTCGGGCAGACCCTCGGGCACGTACAGCAGCGCCTGCTCCGGATAATTGAAGGGGCTGTCCCAGCACGCCGTGCGCGCTTCATCCAGGCCCATCTCGCCGGTGTAGTGGGCAAAATCGCGGTTCACGGCCAGGGTCGCCGAGGTGAAAATCCAGGCGCGCGGATGGCCTTGCAACTGCTTGCGGAAAATCTCGGCGATGTCCAGCGGCGCAGCATTCAACTGGAAGCTGGCGCTGTAGGTTTCGGTCCAGCGCACCATGCCCTCGGATTCGGCGTCGAGCCAGCGCCCGAGCCGGGCATGCAGATCGAGCGCACGGCGCCAGCAGTTTTCCAATCCTTCGCCGCGCTGCGCCTGCGCCTCGAGCAGCTTCGCCAGCTTCTTCAATCTGTCGTCCAGAATGGCGAGCGTCTCCTTGAATGCGTCCTTCGCCGTCGCGGCGGCATAGGTAAGTCGCGCGCTATCGAGCGGCAGCGCGAGCCGCACATCGCGGCTGGCTTTCTCGACGGCGGCTACGGCCGGACGCAGCGCGGGCGCGTCGCCGGCGGCGGCGATCGCCTCCACCAGCGTGTCGCGGCACAGATCGAGCAGCTGGCCCGAACTCAGGTTTTCACCGAAAAACAGCGTTGCCGTTTCCGGCAGCTGGTGCGCCTCGTCGAGTATCACGGCATTGCAGGCCGGCAGCAGTTCGGCCATGCCCTCGTCCTTGAGCATCACATCGGCGAAAAACAGATGATGGTTGACCACGACGATGTCGGCATTGAGCGCCTCGCGCCGCGCGGCCATGACGAAGCACTCCTTGTACTGCTTGCAATCCTGGCCCAGGCAGTTCTCGCGCGTGGAGGTGGCCGACTGCCAGGCGGCCGCGTTCTCGGGCACGTCGGCGAGTTCCGCCCGATCGCCGGTCTTGCTCACCTTGGCGAAGCGCGCGATCTTGTGCAAATGCGCCACGTCCTCGCGGCTGGCGAAGCGCCCGTCGGCGAGCGCGCCCTCGAGGTGATGGTGACAGACGTAATTCGCGCGCCCTTTGAGCAGAGCCGTGCTGACCGGAACTTGCAGCGCATCGCGCACCGTGGGCAGATCACGATTGTAGAGCTGGTCCTGCAGGTTCTTGGTGCCGGTGGAAATGATGACCTTGCCGCCCGAGAGCAGCGCCGGCACCAGGTAGGCGAAAGTCTTGCCGGTGCCGGTGCCGGCTTCGGCCACCAGCAGGCTGTTGTCGCGCATCGCCCGGGCGATGGCCTGGGCCATCTCGATTTGCTGCCGGCGCAGGCGAAAGCCGGGTATCGCGCGGCTCAGCGCGCCATCGGCGCCGAACACCGCCTCGAGTTGCTCGTCTGCAGGAAGGGACATGAACTAAGAAACTCTGATTTGGAAGCTATACGAGGGGCAAGGAAGGGATGAGGTCCTTCGCTCTCCATCTTGGCACCCTATTCGGACGCACTCCAATCCTAGCATGCTCATCTTGTTTGATTTCCTCCGCCTTGACCCGGATGCGGCGCCTGTCCCTGCTTAGTCCGGCGGCGCCATCCACGCCTTAACGCCGAGCGTGGCCGGCGGGCGCAGGGCTCGAGCCTCAGTAATGCTTTACTTTTGCCCAAATATCTCCTAGATTACTTCAATGCAGAGGCATAATCTACTGTTTCTAATCGGCTTCCTTGCCATCATCCTGGGCGGATGCGCGAGCCAATCGGCGCGCCTGCCGGAGACCGAGCCCGAGCCAGCGGCCGCCACGGTGCCGGTAGTCAATGCGACCGACCGGGCAAGCGGCGTCGCTTTGCAGGCCTTGGCGCATCTGGGCACGCCTTACCGGGTGGGCGGCTTATCGCCGCAGACCGGGTTCGACTGCAGCGGCTTGGTGGCCTATGTCTTCCGGGAAGGCGCGGGCCTGGTGCTGCCACGCAATACATTCGATCTCAGCCTCCTGGGCGAACGCGTCGAGCGCACCGCGCTCAGACCTGGCGACTTGGTGTTCTACAACACCCAGCGACGCGAGTACTCGCACGTCGGCATCTATCTGGGCGAGGACCGCTTCATCCATGCTCCCTCCAGCGGCGGAGAAGTTCGCGTGGAAAGCCTGCGCTCAGACTACTGGGTGCGCCGCTACAACGGCGCGCGCCGCGTCATTACCCCGCATGGATAAGGGGCGCCCCGTTCGCGCATAAGGCGCAAACAGCGCGGCAGCGGCAGGGGTTTCGCATCAAGGGGAGCCGGAATTTTTCCGAGCACCGCCAAAGGTGGGAGAACGAAGGTTCGAAGCACCGAAGGGGGTGGCCGATTTCCCCTCAAGGGAGATCGACGCCTTCGGCGCCGAAGTCCCGCGTATAACCCGTTCTGCCTCCGAAAATTGCGCAGATCGCGGATTGACCCTTGACAATGGTAATGAGAACCACTATCATTCGTACACGCTTCAGACCACATTGAGACTACTTTGAACCAAGCCGCTGTTTCCACTCCCTTAATGCCTCCCGCACTCAACGGCGGGTTTTTCACCGCTGGAAAACGGGCCGCCGACGCGTATCACGAAGGCGCCATCCAAGGTTACCTCAGCGCGAACTAGG
>JADGRR010000609.1 GCA_017880745.1 Burkholderiales bacterium | reverse complement strand
TGGCAACTGGTGCAGGGGTCGGAAATGACCTTGCCCGTGCCGTGGCACTTGGGGCAGGTCTGCTGGATCGAGAAAAATCCCTGCTGCATGCGCACCTGGCCCTGGCCGTTGCAGGTCGGGCAGGTCTTGGGCTGGGTGCCGGGCTTGGCGCCCGAGCCGTGGCAGGTCGCGCATTCATCCATCGTGGGAATGCGAATCTTGGTCTCGGTGCCGTGCGCCGCCTGTTCCAGCGAGATCTCGAGGTTGTAGCGCAGATCGGCACCGCGGTAGACGTTCGAGCGTCCACCGCGCGCCTGGCCGAAGATATCGCCGAAGATGTCGCCGAAGGCGTCGGCAAAGTTGGAGAACCCGGCACCCTGGGCGCCAGCTGCCGCGGACGGGTCGACACCCGCATGGCCGTAACGATCGTACGCGGCGCGCTTGTCGGCATCGGAGAGCACTTCGTAGGCTTCTTTCGCCTCCTTGAACTTGTCCTCTGCGCCTTTGCCCTTGTCCTCCGGATTGCGGTCCGGATGATGCTTCATCGCGAGCTTGCGGTACGCTTTTTTGATCGCGTCGTCGTTTGCGTCGCGATTGACGCCCAGAACTTCGTAGTAATCTCTCTTGGCCATATGCGTCTCTAGCTGCGGATCAGCGCGGAGACATGGGGATAAGGCATGTTCTCAAAATCCGTTGAGCTGGTTGCCTGCAAGCGAAATTCCGCGGAGGGGCAGAGCCTCTCCACGGAAGGAAAACAATCGGCGTAAATCCGCAGCCGCTTACTTCTTGCCGTCCTTGACCTCGGTGTACTCGGCATCCACCACTTCGCCTTCGTCGGCTTTGGCCTCGCTTTTTGCCCCCGGCGCTGCTTTCTCGCCGGCAGCCTGAGCGTCGGCATACATCTTCTCGCCCAACTTCTGCGCTGCCTGCGCCAGGGCCTGCGACTTGGCGTCGATCGCCGCCTTGTCCTCGGACTTGAGCACGGTCTCGGCCTCCTTGATCGCCGCTTCTATTTTTTCCTTCTCGCCTGCGTCCAGCTTGTCGCCGTATTCGGTGAGCGATTTCTTGACCGAGTGCACCAGCGCCTCGCACTGATTGCGTGCGTTCACCAGCTCCAGCGCCTTCTTGTCCTCTTCGGCGTGGGCCTCGGCGTCTTTCACCATTTTCTCGATTTCCGCTTCGTTCAACCCGCTCGAGGCCTGGATCTTGATCTTGTTCTCCTTGCCGGTGGCCTTGTCCTTGGCCGACACATGCAGGATGCCGTTGGCGTCGATGTCGAAGGTGACTTCGATCTGCGGCAAGCCACGTGGCGATGGCGGGATGTCGGTGAGATTGAACTGCCCCAGGCTCTTGTTGCCGGTCGCGATGTCGCGCTCGCCCTGCAGCACGTGTATAGTCACCGCTGTCTGGTTGTCGTCGGCAGTGGAGAAAACCTGCTGCGCCTTGGTCGGGATGGTGGTGTTCTTCTGGATGAGCTTGGTCATGACGCCGCCTAGCGTCTCGATGCCCAAGGACAGCGGCGTAACGTCGAGCAGCAGCACGTCCTTCCTTTCGCCCGAGAGCACCGACGCCTGGATGGCAGCGCCCGCCGCCACCGCCTCGTCCGGGTTCACGTCCTTGCGCGGTTCCTTGCCGAAAATTTCCTTGACCTTTTCCTGCACCTTGGGCATGCGTGTCATGCCGCCCACCAGGATGACGTCGCTGATGTCGGACACCTTGACGCCGGAATCCTTGATCGCGGTCAGGCACGGCGCCGCGGTCTTCTCGATCAGTTCATCGACCAGGCTCTCCAGCTTGGCCCGGGTGAGTTTGATCGACAGGTGCTTGGGTCCGCTCGCGTCGGCAGTAATATAGGCCAGGTTGATCTCGGTCTGCTGCGAGGACGAGAGCTCGATCTTGGCTTTCTCCGCGGCTTCCTTCAGGCGCTGCAGCGCGAGCACGTCCTTCCTCAGGTCTATGCCCTGGTCGCGCTTGAACTCGTCGCACAGGTAATCCATGATGCGCTGGTCGAAGTCCTCGCCGCCGAGGAACGTGTCGCCATTGGTGGAGAGCACTTCGAACTGTTTCTCGCCCTCGACATCGGCAATCTCGATGATGGAGATGTCGAAGGTGCCGCCGCCCAGGTCGTAGACCGCAATCTTGCGGTCGCCGCCCTGCTTGTCCACACCGAAGGCGAGCGCCGCCGCGGTCGGCTCATTGATGATGCGCTTCACCTCCAGCCCGGCGATGCGGCCGGCGTCCTTGGTGGCTTGGCGCTGGCTGTCGTTGAAGTAGGCCGGAACGGTGATCACCGCCTCGGTCACCGGTTCGCCAAGGTAGTCCTCGGCGGTCTTTTTCATTTTCAGCAACACTTGCGCCGACACTTCCTGCGGGGCGATCTTCTTTCCCCGCACTTCGACCCAGGCATCGCCATTGTCATGCTTAATGCTCTTGTAGGGCATGAGGTCGAGGTCTTTCTGCACCTCTTTTTCCTCGAAGCGGCGGCCGATCAGGCGCTTGACCGCGTACAGGGTGTTCTTGGCATTGGT
>JADGRR010000608.1 GCA_017880745.1 Burkholderiales bacterium | reverse complement strand
GTTCGGCCACAACCGGCCGCCTGCGTGTTTGCTCCATAGCGGACGCTGGCTGGTCAGGCTGGGCTATTCGATCACCCAGTGGGCGCGTAGCAACACAGGATTCGTAATCCTCAATCGCCCGACATTGGACATTATTGGCATTGTGCGCGGTTCTGGGCGGGTTCAGGCACCGGATTGCGGCGCGCCGGAGGGCCGTTCGGACTTCGCAGCCGGATTGATTCGCCTATCCCTCAACGAGAATACGTTCTTTGCCAAATCGATCCCCACGGTAGTAATCTGTTCCATGACTTCCACTCTCGTTTCAGATTGAAGATGCGAAACTCAATCTTGGCACTCCGATGCCGTGCGGGCTACGGCCCGCTTCGAGCAGGGGAAGTCCCTTTCATTCATAAGATGCATTGCGCGCGGTTCAGGGCGGCTTCAAGCAACGAATTGCGGCGCGCCGGCAAGCCGTTCAGACTTTGCGGCCGGATTGATTCTCCTATCCGTCGGCCTACGACTACGTATTGCAGGCGTGGGTTTGAAAGCTGTGGCAGTCGCCCGGGAGGGATCTAATGCTCTTGCGCATGACTACGCATATGCATTTCAGGATCGCCCTGTTTTTCGCGGGGTTCTTTGGCGGCTTCGCGCTTTTCGTCCTCTATAAGACGCTCGGTGTCTCTTCCCCAATCGACCCGCTGCTGTTCTTCGCCTCGATGTTCGGCGGTGGCTTTCTGTTGCAGATGATTTTTTCGCGCATCTTCCCGGCGCCCTGTCCGATGTGCGGCGCCGCCGCTTTCCCGACGTTGACCAAGCCAATGCTTTACGCATGCCACGGCTGCGGGCGGAAATTCGATGGCGGAATGGCCTACGCATTCGAGGCGATGGCCCCGAAACCGAGCAATTCGCTGTGGCGGAAGAAGCTGCCGGACTCGACGATGATGTGGATCATGCTGGTGTTCGGCATCGTCGTCCTCGGCGGCGCCCTGGTGTTCGCAGCGGACTCCGTGCGCCTGCTCGTCAAGGGCGTCACGACCGAAGCACGCGTCGTCAAGGTCAGTGTGTATCCGCTCAGGACGAGAATGGACTACCGGGCGATCATCGCGTACAAGGCGGGCGACAGCGAGTTGACCCTCGATCGCTCATGGTCGGTCGACGTGGGCCACAGTTGCCTGTCGCCGTGCTATTACGAAGGCGAGCGGCTGAAGGTGCGCTACCTGCCGGCCGAGCCGACGAAAGCCAATGTCTATTCCGTGTTCGATCTTTTCCTCGGTCCGACGCTCTTTATCCTGATCGGTGCAATGTGCACTTTGGTCGGCTCGGTGGCGCTGTGGCGCGCGCGCCGCCCACGGCTCGAGCTATGAGCGGCCGCCTTGCGCTGCAGGTCTGCGTTTAAGTCCGCTGCCGTACGGCGGGCGAGCGCGCGCTGCGCGATGCCTTCACCACCATCCTGCTCGCCGGGATTCCGTCCAATTTCAAAATCGCGCTGGTGGCCGGAACGCCGCTCATCCACGCGCGGTACCGCAATGCCCAGCGCGATCTCGCGATGGCCGGGGTCGACGCGAAGCTGTTCGAGAGCGAAGCCGAAGCGGTGTGGTGGCTGGAGGGGCCGGACCGCGGGGCCCGGGCAGCGGCCGGCTAGCGGGCCGGAGCGTTCTCTATCTTCCGGATCACCTCGTAGCACTCGCAAGACGCCTCACGCACGCCTTCCTGGTTCAGGATCTTGATCCTGCCGCGGCTGTAGGTAATCAGACCGCGGCGCTGCAAGCTGCCCGCCGCGTCGGTCACTCCGGCCCGGCGCACGCCCAGCATCCGGGCAAGGAATTCCTGGGTGAGGCGAAATTCGTTGTGCCCGACGCGATCGCGCACCATCAGGAGCCAGCGCGCGAGGCGCTTGCCGCTCATCCGCATCGCGCTTCCCCCGCCCTGCACTAGGACGCGCACCGGGGAAGCCGGCGTGCCGAGCGCCAGCGGGATTCCGACCATGCCCTCTCTTCCCACCATGCCCACTTCCAGCGCGCCGTTGCCCTCGACTGCAACGAGCAGGGAGATCAGCGAATCGTTTTTACCACTAAACTCGCTCCGATCGCACCCCCGCCGGGGGTGCGTAGCGGAGCGAAATTGATAAGATGCATTGCGCTCGGTTTGGGTCGGTTGCGGCCATGGGACTGCGGCGTTCCGAATTTACTCTCAATCGGAAAAGCGCGGTCGAGTAATTGCGTTGAACGGCGGCTTCGAAGAAATCTCAACGGCCGGAATGGGTCGAACTGAGACATTCACAGGATCTCTCACAGCGCTGATTCCTGCCATCCGTATTCCGCGATGGCGCGTTCGATGCGGGTATCAACCATCTCGACCATCTCGATCCCCCTTGAGGGGACCCGTAGAGGTGACGCAATGCGGATACCAACACAGCACCTTGTTTGGCGCCACGCAGCGGTTCGTTCTCGGTCGCCAGGCCCTTTCCGAACTGAAAACGGCTTATCATGCCGGCCCATGAAGCAATTGATCCTCAAGCCGGGGCGCGAG
>JADGRR010000607.1 GCA_017880745.1 Burkholderiales bacterium | reverse complement strand
CCGATGTAGCCCGCGCCGCCGGTGACTAATATGGTGCCTGGGTTCATGGTCGAGCGCCCCCGAAAGCCGCTGCCGAGTAAAAAGCAGATGATACGCAAAAGCCCCCCCATCGATCGGACGCCGTTCTCGGGTCTTACACCCGACGTGGTGCTCGATGCCGCAGCTTCACTGGGATTTGAGGGCGATGGGATCCTTTTCCCTCTCAACAGTTATGAGAACCGGGTGTATCAGCTCGGCCGGGGCGAAGGGGCGCTGGTGCTCAAGTTCTATCGTCCGGCGCGCTGGACGGATGCCCAGATCGGTGAGGAGCATGCTTTCGCGGCCGAGCTTGCGGGTGCGGATCTGCCGGTTGCCGCGCCGGTTGCCATTGCGGGAGATACCCTGTTCCGTTTTCGCGAATTCCGCTTCGCGGCATTTCCCTGGCAGCGCGGCCGAGCGCCCGAGCTTGACGCGCCGGACTCGCGCGCCATCCTCGGGCGCAGCCTTGCGCGTATCCATCAGGTGGGCGCGGTCCGCGCGTTCGCGGTACGGGCTCGATTCACGATCGAGAGGCTGGGCCGGCAAGCCGCAGCCCAGGTGCTCGCGAGTGAGCTCTTGCCTGAGGCCCTCGAGGATCGGTATGAAGAGGCGACTGGGCAGCTCCTCGAGCGCGTGCAGCAAGAGTTTGATGCCGTTGGGACGCTGTCCGAGCTGCGCATCCATGGGGACTGTCATCTTGGCAACGTGTTGTGGAACGAGCGCGGGCCGGTTTTCGTCGATCTCGACGACTGCGTCACCGGGCCACGCATGCAGGACCTGTGGATGCTGCTTGCGGGGTCAGCGGATGATCAGCACCGGCAATGGGCCGAGCTCATGGAAGGGTATTCGCAGTTTGCAAGCTTCGACGCAAGGGAACTTAGGCTCATCGAACCGCTGCGCGCGCTGCGCATGCTGCACCACGTATCCTGGGTGGCGCATCGGTGGGGCGATCCTGCCTTCCCGCGTGCTTTTCCGTGGTTTGCGCAGGCCCGTTTCTGGGAGGGCCACATCGGCGATCTCGTCGAGCAGGCGGGCGCCATCGACGATCCACCGCTGTTGCGCGTCTGAGGATGTGCTACGGCTCTGTGGACGCTGGCGCCGCTTGGCATACAATCTCGGGCGTTTTCGCGAACCGAGTCCGGGGCATTCGAAAAGACGATGCAAATCTCACGGCGTGATGCATGGGTGGCCGGGGCGCTAGTCGTCATGCTGGCCGCCTTGAGCAGCTGCGGTAAGGCCCAACATGCCGCCCCGCGCGGCGCACACGCCGCCCGGCCGGCTGTGAACAAAGGATCCGGCGGTACGGCGTTCGACCTTGCCGACATGGTGAGCGCTGTCAGCTTGGGCAAGGCGTCACCGGACATCGATCTTAAGTTCGCGCTCAAGGAGCCGCCCGCGGTGGGCGAGCCTGTCGACATCGATGTCGCACTCATACCCGGGCACGAGCTCGACCAGGTGTACGCGACCTTCAGCGCAACCGACGGCCTCGAAATCAGGAAGGGCGGGACGATGCCCAAGGTGGAGCATCCGGAGCCTGGAGCGCCGATTTCCCATACGGTGACGATCGTTCCGCAGCGCGATGGCATGTTCTATATCAGCGCGATCGTGCTCGCCGACTCGGCGGCAAATTCCGTCACCCACAGTTTCTCGATTCCGGTCATCGCCGGTGCCGGCATCTCCGCCGCCGGCGCCGCCGCGTCGCCGCCTGCGGCCCGTCCGCAGTGATGCAACCGCAGGCACGCTTAACGTAAATCCGGGAGGCGTTTCACGGGGAAACGCCGGTCAGCCTCCTATCATCCATTCTGGATTGGGCTGCATCGTCTTATGTCAAACTCCCCGCGAGCCCGGACGCACGCCGAGGCCGAGGATTTTAACTCGCCTCAGCCCGAATCAACCGCGAGCGGCGCGGTGTCAGCGGATGCGCTCGCGCCGGCTGACGATCATGCGGACCTGCACCCGCTGTTGCGCACCCAAGTACGGCACGTGCGACTGCAGGGTGCTGCCGCCACGCCGGAGCTTCACGCGCTTTTGACGCTCGTGAGCGAGCACTATGAAGCGGTCGACGAGGAACGCCGCGGCATCGTCAAAGCGATGCGCCTGATGGCCGATGAGGCGCGGGCCATGGCGCGCGAGGTGCGCCAACAAAGCTCCGAGCACCTGCAGGTCATTCTTGACCACATCAAGGACGTCGTGCTCACCGTCGACGAGGATGGCAGCATCCGCACGTTTAATCCGACCGGGGAGCGGGTATTCGGTTATGACGCGGCCGAAGTCATTGGCCGGCGCATCGACCTCTTGATTCCGCAGATCGCCGCAAACGAAACGATCGCCGAGGCGTTGCAGCGCCTGGCGGCGAACTCAGGCGACACGCTGACCGATCTTGCGGCACGCGAATTCTGGGGCGTGCGTAAAGACGGCAGGATGTTTCCGGCCGAGATTGCGATCAGCCACGCTCCGCTGAGCCGCCGCCAGATGTTTGTCATCTGTTTGCGCGA
>JADGRR010000606.1 GCA_017880745.1 Burkholderiales bacterium | reverse complement strand
CAACCGCAGGACGCTGCTGCGGCCGGACCAATTGCTCACCGCCATCCTGATTCCCAAGCCGGCGCATTCGGCGCGCAGCCACTTCGTCAAGCTCGGGGCACGCAAATACCTCGTCGTTTCCATCGTCATGGTCGCGGCCACGCTGGAAGTCGACGCCGGGCGCGTGAGTGCGGCGCGGGTCGCCGTCGGCGCCGCTTCCACCGTGGCGCAACGCCTGCCGCTGCTGGAGGCCGCGCTTACCGGAAAACGCTGCGAAGCCGGCCTGTGCGAACACGCGAGGCCTGAGCATTTGGCATCGCTTGCGCCGATCGATGACGTGCGCGCGAGCGGGGAATACAGACTGGATGCGGGCTTTACCCTGGTGCGGCGCGTGCTGCGCCAGTTGGGAGCGCGCGCATGAACCGGGCACGGGCGGAATTCGACGCGCAAACGATACGCTTCGCCGTCAATGGCCGACCCTGCGAATTTTCGGGCAATCCGGCCAAGCGGCTCGCGGACGTGCTGCGCGACGATTTCGGTCTGACCGGCACCAAGATAGGCTGCAATGCCGGCGATTGCGGCGCCTGCACCGTTCTGGTCGACGGCAAACAAGTGTGTTCCTGCCTCACCGCCGTGGCGCAGGTCGGCGGGCGGGCGGTGACCACGGTAGAGGGCCTGGCGGACCGCGGCACACTTTCGGCGCTGCAGCGCGCCTTCCATAAGCACGGCGCGGCGCAATGCGGCATCTGCACTCCCGCCATGCTGATCGCCGCGGCCGACCTGCTCTCCAGGAACAATGAGCCTGATGCAGACGAAGTGAAAGACGCCTTGGGCGGCGTGCTGTGCCGTTGCACCGGCTACCAGAAGATCATCGAAGCCGTGCTGGATGCGGCGCAGGCCGAAGTCCCGCCTTTGCCCGCCGTCGGCGCCGCCGTCGGCGCGCGCGCGCCCAAGGTGGACGGCGTGGCCAAGCTCACCGGCGAGGAGCGCTACGGCGCAGATGCGATCCCTGCCGACGCCTTGTGGCTGCGCGTGGTGCGCTCGCCGCACCATCACGCGTCCTTCGAGCTGGGCGATCTCGCCGCTTTCGCCGCCGCGCATCCGGGCATAGAGCGCGTGCTCTGCGCGCGCGACGTGCCGAGCAACGGCTTCGGCATCTATCCGCACATCAAGGATCAGCCGGTGCTCGCGGACGGCGTGGCGCACTTCCGTGGCGAGGCCGTGCTCGCGCTGGTCGGCACGCGCGCGGCAGTCGAGTCGGTTAGCGATGCCGAACTGCCGCTCCGCTACATGGAGTTGCCGGTGGTGATGGGCATCGCAGCTGCGGCGGCGCCGAACGCGCCGCTGGTACAAGCGGACAAGCCGGGCAACATCTTGCTCGACGGCTGGGTGAGGAAGGGCGACGCGGCGGCGGCGTTCGCAAGCTGCGCCGCCATCGCCGAAGCCACGTTCGACACCGGCTTCGTCGAGCACGCCTATATCGAGCCCGAGGCAGGCTGGGCGCGGCGCGTGGGCGAGCGCCTGGAAATCCACGTCACCACCCAGACGCCCTACATGGACCGCGACGAAATGGCGCTGGTGATGAAGCTCGAACGCGAGCAGATCCGCATCGTGCCCAGCGCCTGCGGCGGCGGCTTCGGCGGCAAGCTCGACCTGTCGGTGCAGCCGCTCGTCGGCGTGGCGGCCTGGCTGCTCGATAAAGCGGTCGCCTGCGTCTACACCCGGCCGGAGAGCATGGCCTCGAGCACCAAGCGTCACCCGGCGCGCATCCGCATCAAAGCCGGCTGCGGCGCGAGCGGCAAGCTTGTAGCGATCGAAACCCAGGCGGATTTCGACACCGGCGCCTATGCGAGCTGGGGCCCGACGGTGGCCACGCGCGTGCCCATTCACGCGAGCGGCCCCTACTTCGTGCCGAACGTCACTGCGCGCGGCCGCGCTTATTTCACCCACTGCCATCCCTCCGGCGCTTTTCGCGGCTTCGGCGTGCCGCAGGGCGCGATCGCGCACGAAGCCATGATGGACGAACTCGCGGACAAGCTCGGCATGGACCGGCTCGCGTTCCGCCGGCTGAATGCGCTCAAGGCGGGCGATGCCACCGCAACCGGGCAGGTCCTCGCGCATTCGGCCGGACTGCCGCAATGCCTCGATGCCCTGAAGCCGCATTGGGAAAAAGCGCTGGCCGCTTGCGCCACCCACAACAAGACCTCGGGCACGCAGCGGCGCGGCGCAGGCATAGGCTGCATGTGGTACGGCATCGGCAACACATCCCTTTCCAACCCCTCGACCATGCGCATCGGCCTCTCGGCCAGGGGCGAGCTGACGCTGTACAACGGCGCAGTCGACATCGGCCAGGGCTCCAACACCATCCTCACCCAGATCGCCGCCGACGCGCTCGGGCTGCCGATGGGACAGTTCAGGATCGTCACGGGCGACACCGATCTCACCGCGGATGCAGGCAAGACTTCGGCTTCGCGCCAGACTTTCGTCTCCGGCAAAGCCGTCGAACTCGCCGGGCGCGACTTGCGCCGCAAACTGCT
>JADGRR010000605.1 GCA_017880745.1 Burkholderiales bacterium | reverse complement strand
TCGCCGCTGCGATCGACCTACTTTTCTGCGGAGTTTCGCGAGCGCCCATTGGATTCACCGTCAAATATGCATTATAATGCTTGCCAAATTGGTGGACGGCATTATAATGCAGATTCGCGAAATAGCAAGCGGTCACGGGTAAAATCAAAAGATCCATCATAAGAGGAGGAGTTTTCATGAGCAAATCGTTGCATAGCCTGCTGGCGCTGCTCCTGGCCGGCACAGCCACATCCGCGTTGGCTGATATTACTGTCGGCGTAACCCTGTCCACTACTGGTCCGACCGCGTCGCTGGGCATTCCGGAGAAGAATACCGTCGCGCTGCTGCCGAAGAGCATCGCCGGGCAGAAAGTGAATTACATCGTGCTCGATGACGCCACCGATCCGACCGCAGCGTCCAAGAACGCGCGCAAGCTGGTATACGAAGACAAGGTCGATGTCATCATCGGTTCGACCAGCACGCCGACCTCGACCGCGGTGCTTGAAGTCGCAGCGGAAAGCAAGACTCCGCAGATCGCGCTGGCGCCGTTCGCGCCCGCGGCCGACAAGGCCGCATGGGTATTCCAGATGCCGCAGGATTTCGGCATCATGGCCGGCGCTATCGCCGAGCACATGGCGGCCAGCGGCGTGAAGACCGTGGCATTCATCGGTTATACCGATGGCTACGGCGAATTGTGGCTGCGTGACATGAATCGCGTCGCCGCGGCGAAGGGCATCAAAATGGTCGCGACCGAGCGCTACAACCGTACGGACACCAGCGTCACCGGCCAGATACTCAAGATCATCAGTGCGAACCCGGACGCGGTGCTGATCGCCGGTTCGGGCACGCCGGCCGTACTGCCGCAGGCGACTCTGGTCGAGCACGCCTACAAAGGCCGCATTTACCAGACCCACGGCGTGGCCAACAAGGACTTCCTGCGCGTAGGCGGCAAGAACGTCGAGGGTACGGTGTTGCCGGTCGGACCGATCCTGGTGGCGGAGCAATTGCCCGACAGCAACGCGAGCAAAAAAGTTGCGCTCGCATACATCAAGGCTTACGAAGCTGCATACGGCGCCGACAGCCGCAATTCATTCGGCGCACATGCCTGGGACGCGGGGCTGCTGCTGCAGCATGCGATCCCCGAGGCCCTGAAAAAAGCCAAACCGGGAACGCCCGAATTCCGGGCTGCGCTGCGCGAGGCTATGGAAAACGTGAAGGAAATGCCTGCAGACCATGGCGTATTCAGCTTTTCGGCCAGCGATCATAGAGGTCTGGACAGTCGCGCGGTGGTGATGGTGCGTGTCGAGAACGGCAACTGGAAGGTTCTGCACTAAACCATGGCGGTGGAACTGACCATACTGGTCGGCACCATGACCAGCACGGCAGAGCTGGTGGCGCAGGCGGTGCAGCTTGCGACCGAAGACGACGATGTGCGCATCGGCATCAAGCCCATGGATGGGCTGGATGCGGGCGTGTTCGCCGGCGGCGGCTTGTACCTGATCTGTACTTCGACTTATGGTCAGGGCGACGTGCCGGACAATGCCAAGGCTCTGTACGCATCGCTGCAACGCGCGCGTCCGGATCTGTCGGATGTGGAATATGGCGTGATTGCGCTGGGCGATCGCACCTATGCCGAGACCTTCTGCTTTGGCGGCAAGCGCTTCGATGAGCTTCTGACCGAGTTGGGTGCGCGCCGCCTGGGCGGGGTATTCCGCCACGACGCCAGCGCCGGCACCATGCCCGAAGAGCTGGCGGCCGACTGGGCGATCGGCTGGATCGAAAGCGTGAAGGCAGGCCGCGCGCTCGCGGCCTGAGCGTAGCGCCGATCCGCACCGGGCCGAGGACGCGTCATGACAACACCGATGCAATTTCAGGAGCTGGTCGCGCCGCTCGCGCGATTCGCCCAGGGCCGGGCGCTCGACGCGGCGCTGCAACGCGACCTCAACCTTGAGTTTCCTCCAACGGGCGAACTGTTTCGCCGTATCGACCAGGCCTGTCACGCCGGCATCGCCGCGGGCTGGATGTGTGGTCAAGGTGACGCAAAGCGGCGCTTCGGCCGCGTGTTCGAGGCTGGCGACGCTACCTACGGATTCAGCGTGGACGTGGTCGATATCACCGACCTCGTCGGTAACCATCATCGTCATCCCACCGGCGAAATCGACATGATCATGCCGGTCACGCCGGAGGCAAAGTTCGACGGCCATGGCGCAGGCTGGCTGGTGTATGCTCCGGGCTCGGGGCACCGCCCCACGGTGAGCGACGGCCGCGCGCTGATTCTGTATCTGCTGCCCGAGGGCAAGATCGATTGGACGCAAGGGGGCTTAGAATGACAGGATTTGAAATGTCAGAGCTGTCCTCAATCAGAGCACACAGAGGAGAACGGCATGCCGGGACTATCGTCCACCGACCATAGCGTCAGCCCACCCATCGTCGAGATTCCGCGCGACTACAACGCTGCGCACGATCTGATCGAGCGCAATCTTGCCGCGGGCCGCTCGGGCAAGATCGCCTTCATCGACGATCATGGCAGCATCACCTACG
>JADGRR010000604.1 GCA_017880745.1 Burkholderiales bacterium | reverse complement strand
TTCATAATTTACATTCGATATACATTATATCCAACTGTTTTATATATATTTTATAATCTACAAATCCTGGCGACAATCGCTTTTAAGTCTTTGTCCCAATTGGAGAAATCTTTAATTCAGTCCTTGACCTGAACAATTAACTCCTCTAAAGTGGGAAATAGTAGCTTTTAGTGGGAAATTATGGGATTTTTCACTGGGGCTTCCAACGCCAACAAAGAGGGGGAGACGATGTTTCAGGGTGCGGCAGCCTTAAGCCTCGATGCCAAGGGACGCCTTACCGTTCCCTCGCGCCATCGCGACGCGCTGCAGGGAACATCTTCGCCCGCCGCCTCCAGTCTCGTGCTCACCGCGCACCCCGACGGCTGCCTGCTGCTCTACCCGGCTAGCGCCTGGGAACCGATTCGCGCCCGTGTCATGGGCTTTCCTGCGCTCGATGCGCGCTTCTCCGTGTGGAAGCGCCTGCTCGTGGGCTTCGCCGAAGAAGTCGAGATCGACGCCGCCTGGCGCGTGCTGATCTCGCCCGAGTTGCGCAAATTCGCCAATCTGGAAAAACCGGTGATGCTGGTCGGGCAGGGCAGCCATTTCGAGATCTGGAACCACGATACCTGGGAAAAGCAATTGCAGCAGCTGACGGCACAGACGCACTTGCCGCCGGGGATGGAAGATTTTGCTCTGTGACCGCCTTTGGGGCTGAGGACGCGCGCGCGGTGGCGGCGCAAGACTCGCACAAGACGGTACTGCTGGAGGAAGCGGTCGACGCCTTGGCAATTCGTGCCGATGGTGCCTATGTCGATGCAACCTTTGGCCGCGGCGGACACAGCCGCCTGATCCTCGACCGGCTGGGTCCGCGCGGGCGCCTGATCGCGCTCGACCGCGATCCGGAAGCGGTCGCGGCTGCAAAAAGAATTGGCGACGCTCGCTTCAATGTGGTGCACGCGAGCTTCGCCGAACTGGCCGGAGTGCTCGATCGCTTCGGCCTGGAGGGTGTGGAGGGGGTGCTGCTAGACCTGGGCGTGTCTTCGCCGCAGCTCGACGATGCCGCGCGCGGCTTCAGTTTTCGCCGCGACGGCGCGCTCGACATGCGCATGGACACGAGCCAGGGGCAAACCGCCGCACAGTGGCTGGACACAGCCAGTGAGGCCGAGATCAGGGAGGTGATCCGCGATTATGGTGAAGAACGGTTTGCTAAACAGATTGCAAAGGCGATTGTTGCTGCTCGGCAAAGAGGGCCTGTTGTCACCACAGGGCAACTTGCCGATATCGTGGGTGCGGCCGTCCGCACGCGGGAGAAAAACAAGGACCCGGCGACGCGCACCTTCCAGGCTGTACGGATTTACCTCAATCAGGAGCTTGCGCAGTTGTCGTTAGCCCTGCCGCAAATCCTCGAACTGCTGACCCCGGGTGCGCGCCTGGCGGTCATCAGTTTCCATTCGCTCGAGGACCGCATCGTGAAACAGTTCATGCGCGATGCCGCACGCGCCGATGTGCCGATACGCCTGCCGTTGCGCGCGCGCGAGCTGCCGCAGCCCAGGCTGCGTCTGATAGGCAAGCCGGTGCGTCCGTCGGCGGATGAAATCGCGACCAACCCGCGCGCGCGCAGCGCCACCCTGCGCGTCGCCGAGCGCACCGGGGCCTGAGTTGGCGCGGATCAATCTCATCCTGCTCCTGGTGCTCACCGCCTGCGCGCTCGGCCTGGTGACCTCGCAGCACAAGGCAAGAAAGCTGTTTGCGGAACTGGAGCAGGAGCAGGAACGCACCAAGCAACTCGATGTCGAGTGGGGGCAACTGCAACTGGAGCAAAGCACCTGGGCGATGCATGCACGCGTCGAGAAGATCGCGCGCGAGCGCCTGCGCATGAGCGTGCCCGATGCGAAGCGCACGCAGATGGTGATGCCCGGAGCGGACCTAGGGACAAAAGCGGAGGCGGGGCGATGAATTACGCCGCCAGCCCGGTGCTCGCGCTGCAGCTGCCGCTGTGGCGCTCGCGCCTGCTGCTGTTGTTCATCGCCGGCGGCTTTCTCGTCCTTGCCGGCCGCGCTGTCTACCTGCAGGGCTTGAACAACGATTTTCTACAGCAGAAAGGCGAGTCGCGCTACAGCCGCGTGCTCGAGATCAGCGCCAATCGGGGCAGGATCACCGACCGCCATGGCGAGGCGCTCGCCATCAGCACGCCAGTGAAGTCGGTGTGGGCGATACCCGAGGAGGTTCAATATTCTTCGCAGCAGCGCGCCAGGCTTGCCGCCCTGCTGGAACTGCCGCCGCAGGAAATCGACAAGCGCCTGAGCGAATCGACGTCCTTCGTTTACCTCAAGCGCCAGATCCCGCCGGAAGTTGCCGCGCGCGTGAGTGAACTGCACATACCGGGCCTGTTCCAGAACCGCGAGTACCGCCGCTACTACCCCGGCGGCGAGGTGATGGCGCAGATGCTCGGCTTCACCGGCGCGGACGATGCCGGCCAGGAAGGCATCGAACTCGCTTTCCAGTCAACGCTCGCCGGCAAGTCCGGCAGCCGGCGCGTGATCAAGGAC
>JADGRR010000085.1 GCA_017880745.1 Burkholderiales bacterium | reverse complement strand
CCCATGAGCGGGAGTAGCTCAGTTGGCAGAGCGCCGGCTTCCCAAGCCTGAGGTCGCGAGTTCGAGACTCGTCTCCCGCTCCATTCCGATTTCGCGCAGCCGAGCACGCACTCAGGATCGCCTGGAAACCCGCGCCGTTATTGAGTCTTCAGCCAGTCTCCGCACGCGCATACTGGCGCGTGCGCGCCGCGCTCGCGCATGGAACGCGCGCCCCTTGCGCAAATCGCGCTCCAGGCCAACAATGCTCCTCCGATGTCACGCTGATCCGTTGGCGCAAGAACCCGCAGCACATGTCCGAATCCTTTGACGGAAAACTGGTCGTCGCGATTTCCTCGCGCGCGCTGTTCAATCTGGAGGAGAGCAACCGCGTGTTCGACGAACAGGGCGTGGCGGCCTATCACGCCTATCAGCGCAAGCACGAAGACGAAATCCTCGAGCCGGGTATCGCCTTCGGCCTGGTGAACAAGCTCCTCGCTCTCAACCGGCACGATCCGCCGCGGGTGGAAGTAATCCTGCTGTCGCGCAACACCGCCGACACCGGCCTCCGGATCATGAACTCGATCGAGCATTACCGGCTCGATATTTCCCGCGCCGCCTTCACCGGCGGCGAGAGCACTTATCCCTATGTGCCGGCCTTCGACGCGCACCTGTTCCTGTCGGCCAATCCGGACGACGTGCGCAAAGCGCTCGACGCAGGGCATGCCGCGGCCACCATCCTGCCCTCGAATGTCGGGCAGAATCCCGCGCCCGAGGGCGAGCTGCGCATCGCCTTCGACGGCGATGCGGTGCTGTTCTCCGACGAAGCCGAGCAGGTATACAAGCGCGACGGGCTCGAAGCTTTCACCAAGAGCGAAACCGAGGCCGCCAGGGAACCGCTGTCGGGCGGGCCGTTCAAGAACTTCCTCGCCGCGCTGCACCGCATCCAGTCCGAATACCCGCCGGAGCGCTCGCCCATTCGCACCGCGCTGGTGACGGCGCGCGGCGCGCCCGCGCACGAGCGCGTGATCCGCACGCTGCGCGCCTGGAATATCCGCATCGACGAAGCGCTGTTCCTCGGCGGTCTGGACAAGGGGCGTTTTCTGAAGGCGTTCGGCGCCGATATCTTTTTCGACGACCAGCAGCGCCATTGCGAATCGGCGTCGATGCACGTGGCAACCGGGCATGTTCCGTTCGGTGTCGCCAATCAAAAATAACAGCACGTTTTCCGCCCGCTTGCTCGCCTGGCACAAGCGCCACGGCCGCCATGACCTGCCGTGGCAGGGTACGCGCGACGCCTACCGCATCTGGGTCGCGGAAATCATGCTGCAGCAGACCCAGGTCGCCGCGGTGATTCCGTATTACCGGCGTTTTCTCGAGCGCTTTCCCGATATCGCCGCGCTCGCCGCCGCGCCGCAGGATGAGGTGCTGCGGCTGTGGAGCGGGCTCGGCTATTACTCGCGCGCACGCAACCTGCAGCGCGCGGCAGAACTGGTGACGGAGCGCCACGGCGGCGTATTTCCGCGCACGCTCACCGAGATCCAGGCGCTGCCCGGCATCGGGCGCTCGACTGCGGCGGCGATCGCCGCATTCGCCTACGGCACGCGCGCGGCGATCCTGGACGGCAACGTGAAGCGCGTGCTGGCGCGGCATTTCGCCGTTGCCGGCTTCCCGGGCGAGAAGCGCGTCGAAATGCGGCTGTGGCAACTGGCGGAGGAGCAACTTCCCCCGCGCGCCATCGGGCGCTACACGCAGGCGATGATGGATCTGGGGGCAACGCTGTGCGCGCGCGCGAAACCTGCCTGCGCCAACTGCCCGCTCGCGTCAAGCTGCCGCGCGTTCGCGCTCGGCCGTGTCAGGGATTTTCCCGCGCCGCGCCCGGCGAAGGTGGTGCCTACGCGCGCCACGCACATGCTGCTGCTCGTCCGAAACGGCGAAGTGCTGCTGGAAAAGCGCCCGCCCTCGGGCATCTGGGGCGGGTTGTGGAGCCTGCCCGAGCTCGCCGACGCAGCCACGGTTCGCGCGTACTGCCGGGCGCGCTATGGCTGCAGCATCGCCGCGCCGCAAGCGCTCTCCCCGCTCGCACACGGCTTTACCCACTTCAAGCTGCAGATTCAGCCGCTCCTGTGCCGGGTCGGGAAGCTCACCCCAGCCGCGCGCGAGCCGGGCCAGATCTGGCTGAGCCTGGATGAGGCGCACGGCGCAGCGATACCGGTGCCGGTGCGCAGACTCATCGAGCGACTGCTCGCGTGATTCAGGCGGCCCTGCGGCCCTCAACGCACGATTATAATCAGGCCAGCAGATTACTCGGGCGACGCCCCTCTGAATGACAGGTGCGGTTCTAAAATGACTCCAGGCGGAGAAATGATGAAAAGAATTCTGATCGCCCTTACCCTGGCACTTGCCAGCAGCGTCGGCGTGGCAGCCGAAACCTGGCCCGCGAAACCCGTGCGTATCATCGTGCCGTTCCCGCCGGGCAGCTCGCCCGACCTCATCGCGCGCATGCTGACGGACAAGCTCGCGCAAGCGCTCGGGCAGCCGGTGATCGTCGAGAACAAGCCGGGCGCGGGCGGCAACCTCGGCACCGGACTGGTGGCGAAAGCGGAGCCGGACGGCTACACCCTGGGCCTGTCGATTCCCGGGCCGCTGGCGGTGAACACGGTGCTGTACAAGAAAATGGAATACGACCCGTTCACCGAACTCGCACCGCTGACGCTGGTGGCCGTGAGCCCCAACGTGCTGATCGTGAATCCCGGCCTCGGCGTGAACTCGGTGAAGGAGTTCATCGACTACGCCAAGGCGCAACCGGGCAAGCTCAACTACGGCTCGATCGGCAACGGCAGCGCCTCGCATCTCACCATGGAACTGCTGAAAATGCAGGCCGGCGTCGATATCGTGCACGTACCCTACCCCGGCAGCCCGCAAGTTATCACTTCCATCCTGGCCAACCAGGTACAGGCCGGCTTCGTCGTGCCCGGCACGGCGATGCCGCTGGTGCAGTCGGGCCGGGTCAAGGCCCTTGCCGTTACCAGCAGCGCGAGAAGCCCGGTGTTGCCCGATCTGCCCACGGTGGCCGAGGCGGGCTTCCCCGGCTTCGAGTCTAGCGCATGGATAGGCATGGTCGCACCGGCCAAAACGCCCAAGCCGATCATCGATCGCCTGAGCCAGGAACTGGTGGCGATCATCCACAGTCAGGATGTGCGCGAGAAAATGCTGAAGATTTACTTCCAGGCAGTGGGCACGACACCAGAGGGTTTATCCAACCTGATGCGCTCCGAGCGCGACCGCTGGGCCAAGGTGATCAAGCAGACCGGCGCGAGTGCCGATTGAGTGGACATAGCACCACATTCTTTAACTTTATTTTGCCGTAGCTGGCGCGCTGCCTGGCTTTATGGCACGCTGACGTGCCAATTTTGACAACAGTCCCTAGCCCGGCACCGGCGCTTCGGCGCCGCGATACCACAGACTGCTCATCGGGCCGAACTCGATCAGGGCCACGCCGCGGGTGCGCTTGGCGAGCTCGCGCTTGAGGATCTTGTAGATGTCGAGGTCGAACACCGGCCGGCCGCGGACTTCGAGTTTGTCGTAGATTTCGGCCTCGGTGCGCGCCGTGCCGAGATAGCACCAGCGCTCGAACAGATGCACTTCGCTTCGTTCGCCTGCGCGCTCGCGCAGGCCGATCGCCCCCTTGTACGGCCATGGCGCGAGTCTGAGCGATTGCAGCGCCTGCATCAGCCGCAGCTTGTGGACAGCCGTGCTTTCCTTGCCGCAGCAGGCGCCGCGGCAGCGCTTCAGTTGATGCGCGAAGCAGGCCGCGCCGGCCGTGCGCGCCGGCTCCAGACCCAGCAGCACCGGGCACAAGCCGTGCTCTTCGGCGATACCCCTGAGCGCGGCCTCGGCCGCGTGTTTCGCGCGGAAAGCGCCGTAGAGATGCTCCAGCCGCAGCGCTGCGGCATCGCCCGAGGTCACCAGCCGCAACGGCGCGCGGCTCTCGAGCGCGCCGTCCCATTCCCAGGAGTAGAAGTTGGCGACGCGGCGCTCGCGCCGGTTGTGGACCGGCAGCAGTTCCTTGATCAGCCGCGATTCGGCGAGCAGCGCGCCGAGTTCGCCCGCAGTCTCGATCCAGTCGACGCGCGTCACCTGCTGCGTGATGCGCATATCCTTGGCCAGGCGATGCTCGCCCGCGAAATGCGAGCGCACCCGCGCGTGCAGGTTTGCGCTCTTGCCGACGTACAAGGGCGCGCCCAGCCCATCGTAGAACAGATACACCCCCGGCGTCTCGGGGATCGCGTCCAGCACCTCCGCCGACAATCCGGCCGGCAGGCTGGGCGCCACCATCTGCGCCTGCACCGCGGCGTCGATGCGTTCGGTATCCACCTCGGCGTAGATTCTTTGCAGGAACTGCCACAGCACCTCGGCATCGCCGAGCGCCCGGTGGCGCGCGCTGCAGGTGAGGCCGTGGCGCTCGATCACGCTGTCGAGATTGTGGCGGTGGTGTTCGGGATAGAGCTTGCGCGAGAGCTTGGCCGTGCACAGCACGCGCGAGCGGTAGGACATGCCAAGGCGGCCGAACTCGTGCTTGAGGAAACCGTAATCGAAGCGCGCGTTGTGCGCGATCAGGACTTTGCCCTCGAGGCGCTCGAACAGTGCCGGCGCGAGCTGCTCGAACGTGGGCGCATCCGCCACCATTTCGTTGGTGATGCCGGTGAGCGACTGGATGAAGGGCGGAATGCTCTTTTCCGGATTGACGAGCTGGCTCCAGTTGCCCACGAATTCGTCGTTGGCCACCTCGACCAGGCCGATCTCGGTGATACGCTCGTGCGCCGCAGTCATGCCGGTGGTCTCGAGGTCGAGGAAGATCAGCGGCTGAGAGAGCATGAGTATGAAGAGTCGGTTCGGATCACGCGTGCAATATTAAAGAAATTTTCGGCCGGCCTCTGCATACGGCAAGGTCTGGCACTCGGCATGGCCTCTACTCTGCCTTGATGTTGGCCTGCTTCACCACCGTCGCCCACTTGGCGATTTCGGCTTTAAGGAAAGCCGCCGCCTCCTGCGGCGTGTTCGCGACCGCCTCCGCCCCCAGCGCGGCGAGCTTTTCACTCACATCCGGGAGTTGCACGATCCTGGCGATCTCGGTCTGCAGCCGGTTGACGATGGCGGCGGGCGTGCCCGCCGGCGCGAACAGGCCATTCCATTCGTACACCTCGTAACCGGGCACGCCGCTCTCCGCGATGGTGGGCAGTTCCGGCACATTGGCCGAGCGCTTGCTGCCGGTCACCGCCAGCGCCCGCACCCTCCCCGATTTCACGTGCGGCAGCGCCGAGCTCATGTTGCCGAAGAATATCGGCACCTGTCCGCCCATCACATCGGCGATTGCCGGAGCGCCGCCCTTGTACGGAATGTGCACCATGTCCACGCCGGCGCCCACCTTGAACAGTTCCGCCGCGAGGTGCTGCGCCGAACCGCTGCCCGACGAGGCGTAACTCAGCTGGCCGGGTCTTGCTTTGGCGTAGGCAATGAGTTCCTGCACGGATTTCGGCGCAAAGCCGGGGGCCACGACGAGGATGTTGGGCACGCGTACGAGTATGGTAATCGGAGCGAAATCCTTGATCGGGTCGTAGGGCAGCTTTGGGTACAGGCTCGGATTGACGGAGTACGCCGTAGCATCGAGCAGGATGGTGTAGCCGTCGGCGGCGGACTTGGCCACCAGATCCGCACCGATCTGGCCGCTGGCGCCGGCCTTGTTTTCCACCACGATCTGCTGGCCCAGGCGTTCGCTGAGCCTGGGCGCGATGATGCGCGCCATGGTGTCGGCGCCCCCGCCGGGCGGGTAGGTGACGATGAGCCGGATCGGCTTCGCCGGGTATTGAGCGCTCGCGCCGGCGGCCACAACAAGCAGCACCAGCGCGAGCAGTCGCGTAATCAGATTGTTCATTGTGTGGCCGATGCCGAAGGGGTATGGTGCGATGCTGCCACAGCGAGCCATCATGGTCAAAGACAACCGCATCGACACCCACGCGCACGTGTTCGCGGCATCCTGCGCGATCGCACCGGGAGCGCGCTACCGGCCGCTCGGCGAGGCGCCGGTCGGGGAATGGCTGGCGCTGCAGGACGCGGCCGGCGTCGGCCACGGCGTGCTGGTGCAGCCGAGCTTCCTCGGCAGCGACAACAGCTACCTGCTCGAAACCCTGCGCGCGCAGCCGCAGCGGCTGCGCGCCACGGTGGTGATCGATCCCGGCATTCCCGTGGCGACGCTCAGGCAATGGAATGCGCTGGGCGTGCGCGGCATACGCCTGAACACCATCGGGCGCGAACATCCGGAGGCATACGCAAAGCCCGAATGGAAGGCCGTGTTCAAATGCCTGGCCGATCTGGGCTGGCATGTGGAAGTCCATAGCGAAGGCGCGGCCATGGCGGCGCTGCTGGGCGTGCTCGAAACCTGCCCGGCGCCGCTCGTAATCGATCATTTCGGGCGGCCCGACGCGAAGCGCGGTCTTGCCTGCCCCGGCGTGCAGGTTTTGCTGCGCATCGCGGAAAAGCAACGCGTGTATGTCAAGCTGTCCGCACCTTATCGCCTGGGTGCAGGCGATGCCGGCGCTTATGCCAATTTCTATCTGGCGCGGCTGGGCGCCGCGCGGCTGCTGTGGGGCAGCGACTGGCCCTGGACCCAGCACGAGGGCCGCCATTCCTACGCGCAGACCCTGGGCTGGCTCGAGGAGTGGATAGCCGATGAGGCCGCGCGCCGTGTCGTGCTCTGGGACACGCCAGCCGAGCTGTTCGGCTTCTGATGTTTGTCGCCGTTACTATCAGGCGGCGACGCTGGCCGCGACCTCGGGAAGCTTGAGCTTCAGACCGAGCCGGGCCTCCAGCGCACGGATGTCCTCGGGCGAGTCGAGGTCGACAATGTAGTGATCGTTGCCGCTATCGAACGCCATCACCCGGTCGGGATTGCGATCGATGAACTGGCGGCAGCCGAAATCGGAGCCGCCGGCGAGAATCTCCTCGCATGCAGCCCAGTCGAGGACGATCGGATTGCCGCGCTTGCCGCCGACCCGGGGCACGACGGCGACGCCGGTTTCGCGTTTCTTGAAAGCGCCGATGAGACCCTGGATGTCCTGCGCGTTCAAGAGCGGCATATCGGCCGGGCAGACGAGGAGCGCGTTGAACGGCCCCTGCAACGCCGCCAGGCCGGCGCGCACCGAACTCATCTGCCCGTCGCGATAGCGTTCGTTGCGCACGACTGTCACCGGAAAAGCGCTGATCAACGGATCGAGTCGTTCGAAGTCGTGGCCAAGCACCACCGCGACCTCGTCGACGCCTGCCCCGCTGAGTGCGAACAGGGCGCGCTTGAGCAATGGCACCCCTTGAATCTCCAGCGCAAGCTTGTTCACTCCGTTCATGCGTTTCGATTCGCCGGCCGCGAGCAGAATCGCACCCAGCCTCATGCGCGGATACAGCCCGCCCCCCGCCTTGAATATGCAGCTCATCGTCTCACTCCCACAGTTGCATGCCAGAACAAATCATGGAATAGCGCGTTGCGTTACACCGGCTGCCGCTTAATGCGGTGATGCACCGTGCTCATCGCCCAGCCGCGCGCGACATGATGGGCCGCAACGTCACTCGCGCAACACGCACTGCTCCTACCTGCAGCAGGTAGCTCGGACCGGGCGTAAGCACCAGTGCCCGATCTTCCACGCACTGCTGATTCACCCGCACGGCGCGCTCATCGATCAGGCGGTTGCCTTCGGCACTGCTCGCGGCCAGGCCGGCCTCCATCAGCACGCGGTTAAGGCGCATGCCTTCTGCCTGGGCTGCGACATGAATATCGAGTATGCCGTTCGGCTGAGCCGCCTGCGGAAACTGGGCCATGAACGCCTCGCGGGCGGCCTCTACCACGCCGCGACTGTGGAAGCGCGCGGCAATCTCCACGCCCAGATCCATCTTGATGGCCAGAAGATTGGCGCCTGCACCGACGCTCCATTTCAATTGCTGGATATCGGCAGGCGCACGCTTGGACAGTAGATCGAAATAGCGCCACATCAGGCTATCGGACAGCGACATGATCTTCTGCAGCATCGCCTCCGCTGGCTCATCCAGGCCAATGGCATTGCCGAGCGACTTGCTCATCTTGTCAACGCCGTCCAGGCCTTCGAGCAGCGGCACCATGACGACCGACTGCGGCTTCTGCGCGTACGCCCGCTGCAGGTGGCGGCCCATGAGCATATTGAATTTCTGGTCGGTCCCGCCCAGTTCCACATCGGCTTGCAGCACCACCGAGTCATAACCCTGCAGCAACGGGTACAGCGAAGCACCGAAGTCGATGGGCTTGCCATCCGCGAAGTGGGCGCTGAAATCGTCACTCAACGGCGCTTGCACGGCCAGCCGCCGCAGGCTTTCCGCGTCGATCTTCGCCAGCCAGCTCGAGTTGAATTCAATGGTGGTGCGCTCCGGGTCGAGCACCTTGAACGCCTGTTCGCGGTAGCTCTGCGCGTTGGCCTCGACCTGTTCGCGCCCGAGCGGCTCGCGCGTGGTTCCCGACGGGTCGCCGATCCTGGCGGTGAAGTCGCCGATCAGGAAGGTAACTTCGTGTCCCGCATTCTGGAAGGCGCGCATTCTGTCGAGCAGCAGCGCATGACCGAGATGCAAGCCCTTGGCGGTGGGGTCGAAGCCGGCCTTGATCCGCAGCGGCCGGCGCCTCCGGGAGGCGTTCAGCAACTGGGCGCGGAACGCCTCTTCAGGGAAGATCCCGGCACTGCCGCGTTCAAGTTCGACAAAGGCATTCTCGGAGTTCATTTCGAAATGAGGGGATACCTCCCCTCATACTCCCCTAGACCGGGGGTCATTGCGGTAATTCTGAAATGGCCTCTTATTCATAACCGCGTCTGCCGCAAAGTTTGTTGGTCGCGCAGCTGTTTCAGCCAAAACCAGAAACGATACATCGCCACACTCGCCACCATGCCCCACACCATGCCGCCGAACATGCCGCCCAGCATGGCTGCAGACCCGTGCCCGCCGGACCAGGCGGCAAGGTGCATGAAGGCGATCGTGCCAACGGCCATGCCAACGATCATCCATGCGGAACAGGCGAGATTCTGCACCAGTTGCGCGCAAAATTGCCGGCGGCAGTGCCGGCGCAAGCTGCGCATCAAGGGCACGGTCGCGAGACCACCTACAGTCATGCCCAGGTGCATCGCCGGGAGCTGCTGCCAGTGCATGCGCAGGGTACCGAAAAAATCGCCGGAGTCGGCCAGGCACAGCGAAGCCAGCACCGAGAAACCGCCAGCGCGCGCA
>JADGRR010000084.1 GCA_017880745.1 Burkholderiales bacterium | reverse complement strand
GAAGCGAGCGTCTGGGCGAGCGCCTCCGCGGACGAGTGGGCCTGATGGACTTGCCGGGCCGGCGCACCGCAGCAGTGCTTGTATTTCCTGCCGCTGCCGCAGGGACAAGGCTGGTTGCGTCCTATCGCCATTCAATCTTCCAGCCGCACCAGGATCTCCTGCGAGGAGCCCACGACCCGAAAATCGACGAAATACGGATATTCAAAATTACAAGCCAAGCTTCGACGCCAGGTCGATGAAGTCGCGCGCATTGACGTCGAAATCCTTCTCCGGCTTCAAGTCCTTCTTCGCCGGATCGCCGAACTCGAGCGGCCGCTGCACGAACGCGGCGCGAAGGCCCGCCGCCTGAGCCGCGCGCAGATCGTTCTTGTGCGCCGCCACCATCATCACTTCGTGCGGTTCGAAGCCGAGCATGGCCGCCGCTCCCTGATAGGCTTCGGGATCGGGCTTGTAATGCTGGAACAGTTCGGCCGAGAGCACGCAATCCCAGGGCAGGCCCGCATGCTTCGCCATGTTGGTGAGCAGGCTGACGTTGCCATTGGACAACGTGGTAATGAGGTAGCCCTTCTTCAGGCGCTTCAGCCCGCGCACCGCATCGGGCCAGGGCGCAAGGCGGTGCCAGATGCGGTTGAGCTGGTCCTTCTGCGCCTCGCTCATCATGTCGAGACCGGATTCATCGAGGATGCGCTCGAGGATGCGCCGGTGCAGGCCGTCGATGTTGGTCCAGGGCAGCCCGCCCGAACGCACCTCCTGCATCGCCGGCTGGTAGCCTGCGCGCCAGGCATCGGCGAACGCCGCCCAATCGGCTCGTATGCCCAGCTCTTTTCCCAGCTTGCGCCCTTCGCGGGTGATGCTCCCGCGCCAGTCGACCACAGTGCCGAACACGTCGAAGGTCAGCGCTTTGACTTGCTGCAGCGCCGGTGTCAATCGCTTTGCCATGACATCTCCTTGGAGCGCCTGACAGAATTGTTGTCAGGCGACTGATTTAGGGGAGTACGAGGGGACGTGTCCCCGCGTTTCGTTAGCTACCCTTAAGCCGCATACGGCATCGCTTCCAGAAACGGCGGCAGCGGTGAATCCAGCGTGGAACAAATCGCGCGCAGCAGTTCGGCGTCGGTGAGTGAAAGCGTGCCATCGGCGAGCGCGCATTGTACCAACGCTTTCACCAGCCGCGGTTTTTGCATCGGTGCGAGCCGATTGAGACGCGCCAGCGCGGCTTTCACCTCGACGAGGCTGATGGCGGCTACGTCGATCAGCGTGAGGGCGAGGCCGAGTTCCTTCAAGCCGTGGCCGAAAGAGGTGGCGCTGTCGCCATTGGTCGCATGCGCGATCAGCGACAGGATCAACTGCGCGTCGCCGGCGAGCGGCTCCAGCGTGCGGTAGCTCACCGGCACCGCACGACCGGCGCGCTCGCCCAGCGTCGCTTCCAGCATGGTCGCCACGACGAATTCCTCCAGCGTAACGCGCCGGTCGGCCTCGATCAGTTGTTGCAGCAGAACGAGAAATGCCGCGCGCTGGGCCGGCGCCAGGCTTTTCAGCGTCGGCGCGGCGAGCGCGATCAGCGGCAGGCGCGCAACCTTGCCCAGGTCCTGGACCTCGGCCGCGAATTTCGCCACCAGGCCGGCGTCTTCGCCGGCTGCGCGCAGGACCTCGGTCTGCGCCTGCCTTGCCGGTCCGCCCAGGGCGAACACCAGCCCGAACATCGCCCGCTTTGCGCCTTCGACGTTGCGCGTGAGTTCGCGCACCGGTTGCGGCAGCGCATCGAGCAGGGAAGCGGCATAATCGATGTGCCGGGTGGAAACATCGCCCACCGCGGCGATCACCGCGTTGGCTTCAGTCTTCACCGCTGGCTGCGCGTCGGCCTCGGCGCTGCGGCGCTCGCCCGCGCTGCGGCCGAATTCGTTGCTTCCAGCGAAGCCGCTGACCGCGGTGGTCCCGGGCGGCGAAACTGCGGCAGGTTCCGCATGCGCGAGGAGGTCGCTGATGGCCACCGGGTGGCCGTACACGCGCTCCAGCCTCTCGCGCACGGGGGGATGTGTCGCCATCAGATCGACAAAACCCGAAGCGATCGCCTCGCCGAAAAACATGTGGTTCGCCTCCGCGGCGCGCGGGTGGTCGACGCGGGATCCGGCCTGGCTGATTTTCGCGAGCGCCCGGCCTATGCCGTCGGGATTGCGCGTGAACTGCACCGAGGAGGCATCGGCCAGGAATTCGCGCTGGCGCGACACGCTCGCCTGGATCAAGCGCCCGAAGAAAACGCCGATGTAGCCGATTGCAATCAAGCCGAAGCCGAGCAGAACGAAAGAGGAGCCTTTGCTGTCGCTGCGCGAGGAGGACCTGGCGAGCATGCGTCCCAGAGTAGTCAGCAGGAGTATTCCGCCCAGCACGCCCATCAGGCGCAGGTTGAGGCGCATGTCGCCGTTCAGGATGTGGCTGAACTCGTGCCCGATCACTCCCTGCAATTCATCGCGGTTGAGATTGTCCAGCGTGCCGCGGGTGACCACCACAGCGGCCTGGCTGGGCGAGAAGCCCGCGGCGAAGGCATTGATCGTTTGCTGATCGTCCATCACGAAAACCTGGGGCACGGCCGTTCCCGAGGCGATGGCCATCTCCTCGACCACGTTTAGCAGCCTGCGTTCGGCGGGATCGCTGCTTTGCGTGGATATCTGGCGCGCGCCCATCATGCGCGCCAACGCCGCTCCGCCGCCGGCCAGGCTCATGATCTGAACGATGCTGCCGCCGGCGATCAGCCCCACGGTAGCGAGAGTCACGAAGGCGTAGAAGGATGCCGGCGCCGTGATGCGTTTGCCGCCGGCGACCTCATCGGCAGACACACCGATGAAAGCGAGGGCGGCGACGATGTTCACCGCAACCACGATCGCCACCACCGCCAGCAGGAACAGCACGACCAGGCGCGTGCTGTGGCGCCGCGCCGCGTCCTGCTGCTCGAAGAAATTCATCGCGCTCCGGCCGCTCCCGCCGCCGCCGGCTTAGCTGAACGACACCTTCGGCGCCTTGCGCTCCTCCGCCGATTCGGTCGCCTGCAGCAATTCCGCGGCCTTGAACTGGAACATGCCGGCGACGACGTTGTCCGGGAAGGACTCGATGCGGGTGTTGTAACTCATCACTGCGTCGTTGAACGCCTGGCGCGCGAACGCGATCTTGTTCTCGGTGCTGGTGAGTTCCTCCGACAACTGCATCATGTTCTGGTTGGCTTTGAGATCCGGGTAGGCTTCCGACAGGGCGAACAGGCGCCCCAGTGCACCGGAGAGCCCGGCCTCCGCCGCAGCGAGGCCCTGGATTGCCGCGCCATCCGCAGGGTTGGCCGCGGCGCGCTGGTTGGCGCCGACGGCAGTGTTGCGCGCCGCGATCACCGCTTCCAGCGTCTGGCGCTCGTGCGCCATGTAGCCTTTCGCCGTCTCCACCAGGTTGGGGATCAGGTCGTAGCGGCGCTTGAGCTGCACGTCGATTTGCGCGAACGCATTCTTGAACCGGTTCCTCAGCGCCACCAGGCCGTTGTAGATCGAGACGGCCCAGAAAACGGGCACAGCGAGAATCACGAGAAAAACGATCAGTCCGGTCCAGTTCATATTATTCTCCCTCAGGCGCTGGTTGAATGTCCGCTACAGAATCAGAATATCCATCCCTTCTTAGGTCGCCCCGCCCGGCGGCAGGAACAGTTGCAGCAGATCGTTCAGAAACCGCTGCCCGAGTTTCGTCGGCGCAATGCGCACATGGTCACGCGTTATCAGACCACGCTGCACCGCTTCCCGCAAGGGCCGCTCCACGACGGTGAGGGCCAGACCGGTGCGCTCGGCGAACAGCCCCGCCTCGAAGCCGTCGGCCAGGCGCAGGGCGTTCATCATGAACTCGAAGCCCAGATCCTGGCGTGAAACTGCGTGCTCCTCCTGCACCGGCGCGCCGGCGGCGGTCCGCTGCATGTATTCGCGCGGCTGCTTGTAGCGCATCTGGCGCAGGATGCGATCGGGAAACGAAAGCTTGGAATGCGCGCCGGCGCCTATGCCGAGGTAGTCGCCGAAACGCCAGTAATTCAGATTGTGCCGGCACTCCCGCCCCGGCTGCGCGAAGGCCGAGGTCTCGTAGTTGACGTAAGCGCTGCCTGCGAGCCGCTCTTCAATCATCTCCTGCATGTCGGCGGCGAGTTCGGAGTCCGGCAGCGGCGGCGGATGGCGGTGAAACAAAGTGTTGGGCTCCAACGTGAGGTGATAGGCCGAAAGGTGCGTGGTGCCGAAGCCTGCCGCGGTGTCGATATCCTGCTCCGCCTCCCCGAGCGTCTGCTGCGGCAGGGCGTACATCAGGTCGAGATTGATGTTGTCGAAATGCGCCTGCGCCATGCCGATGGCGCGGCGCGCCTCTTCGCCGTCGTGGATGCGGCCCAGCGCCTGCAGCTTCGCCGGATTGAAACTCTGGATGCCGATCGACAGGCGGTTGACGCCGCAAGCGCGGTAGTCGCGGAACTTGGCCGATTCGAATGTGCCCGGATTGGCTTCCAGCGTGATTTCCGCGTCCGCGGCGAGATTGAGCCGGGCGCGGAACGCGGCCAGCAGCTCCTCGATCGCCCGCGCGGAGAACAGACTCGGCGTGCCGCCGCCGAAAAATATCGAGTACACGCGCCGGCCCCAGATCTGCGGCAGGGCGAGTTCCAGGTCGGCGATCAGCGCCTGCACGTAGTCCTGCTCCGGCGCCTCGCCCTGACTTTTACCACGGACCTCGTGCGAATTGAAGTCGCAGTACGGACATTTCCTGACGCACCAGGGGATGTGCACGTACAGCGACAGCGGCGGCAGCGCCTTCAGGCTGATGCTACCCAGGCCGGATACGGCAGTTATGCTCTCGGCAGGCATTGGCGCCGGACTATAGTCGGATTTTCACCGCAGAGGCCGCAGACGCTGCCGAGGAAAGCGGAAAACACAACGAACTCTTGCCTTCCTCTGCGCCCTCTGCGGGTTATCTTTTTTCCCATCAGGGAAAGCCGCGCAGCTTGTCGACCAGCTGGCGCAGCGCCTGGCCGCGATGCGACAGCCGGTTCTTGTGCTCTGAATCGAGTTCGGCCGCGGTCATGCCGAGTTCGGGCAGAAAGAAATGCGGATCGTAGCCAAAGCCGTTGCTCCCGCGCGCTTCGCCCCTGATTTCGCCCCACCAGCAGCCTTCGCCGATCAGCGGCTGCGGATCGGCCGCGTGGCGCACCAGCACCATGGCGCAATAATAGTAGGCGCGGCGGTCGGTGCAGGCGGCCAGAGCGGCGACCAGCTTGTCGTTGTTGCGCGCGTCGCGCTGCTCGCGGCCGGCCGCGTTGCCGGCATAGCGTGCCGAATGCACACCGGGCTCGCCGCCAAGCGCGACCGCGCAGACTCCGGAATCGTCCGCCAGCGCCGGCAGACCTGCGATCTGTGCCACATGGCGCGCTTTCGCCAGCGCATTCTCGATGAACGTGAGATGCGGTTCCTCCGCGTCCGCGATGCCCAATTCGGCCTGAGTCAGGATCTCGCACCCCAGCGGAACGAGTACCGCCTGGATTTCGCGCAGCTTGCCGGCGTTGCCGCTGGCGATGACGAGTTTTTTCACGAGGGCATTCTACCTCGGCCGCGTCGCGTCACGGCGACTGCGCCGCTCTGCAGCGGACGCCTCGCGGGACACCTCAAAGAATCAGGCGGCGAAAGATTCCTTGAACGCGGCTATCGTCCTGTCCACGTCCGCTGATGAAATATCGAGGTGGAGCACGATGCGCATGTGCGGGTCGACCTGCGCGAGTATGCCCCTGCGTCCCAGCGTGTCCTCCAGCAGGGAACACTGCCCGGCTGGTATGTCCGCAAAGACCATGTTGGTTTCCGGCGTGGCCACCTTGATTTGCGCAATGTCCGATAAACCCCGGGCGAGGCGCGCGGCGTTTTCATGGTCTTCGGCCAGCCGCGGGATGTTGTGCTCCAGCGCGTACAGGCCAGCCGCGGCGAGTATGCCGGCCTGGCGCATGCCGCCGCCCAGCATCTTGCGCCAGCGCAGCGCCTGCTTCACGAATTCCCGGCTGCCGCACAGCACCGAGCCGACCGGCGCGCCCAGTCCCTTGGAGAGACAGACGGAGACGCTGTCGAAGCCTGTCACGGCGTCTCGCAGGCTGATGCCGAGTTTCACCGCTGCATTGCAGATGCGCGCGCCATCCAGGTGCGTGGCGAGGCCGCGATCGTGAGCGAGCCGGGTCGCCGCCTCGGTGTAGACGGGCGCAAGGACTCGCCCGCCGAGCGTGTTCTCCAGCGCGAGCAGGCGGCTGCGCGCGAAGTGGAAGTCGTCCGGCTTGATCGCGCGCTCGATGTCCGCGAGCGCGAGGCTGCCGTCGGCTTGGTGGGCGATGGGCTGCGGTTGGATGCTGCCGAGTACGGCGCCGCCGCCGGCTTCGTATTTGTAGGTATGCGCTTCCTGGCCGACGATGTATTCGTCGCCGCGCTGGCAGTGCGTGAGCAGCGCGATCAGGTTGGTCTGTGTGCCCGACGGCGCGAACAGCGCCGCTTCATGGCCGAACAGTTCGGCTGCGCGCGCCTGCAGGCGGTTGACCGTCGGATCGTCGCCATAGACGTCGTCGCCCACCTCGGCCGCGGCCATGGCGGCGCGCATGTCTCGGCTCGGGCGCGTGACAGTGTCGCTCCTCAGGTCGATCAGCTTGCCGGTCACTTCGGCCATCTCGTTTCATCCCGCTGCCAGACACTCCACGGCCTTCTGCACCCCGTCGCGGCCGAAGGGGATGTCCTGCACCAGCATCGCCGCTTCGACGCCCGCAAGGCAGCCGAGGATCATCGCGGCATTCACATCGCCGAGGTGTCCGATACGGAAGGCGCGGCCGAACTGCGGGCCGAGGGCGCCGGCGAAGGCGACCTGGAAGCGCTCGCGCGCGACGCTGCGCAGCGCCTCGACATCGACGCCGGGGCGCACGTCGATGGTGGTGACGGACACCGAACGCGCCTCGGGTACGCGACAATGCAGAGACACCGCGCCCTCCCGCGACCAGCACTCGACCGCCACCTGCACCGCGCGCGCCAGCGACGCGTGGCGGGCGTGCACCGCTGCCATGCCTTCGCGGTCCAGCAGCGCGAGCGCGGCCTCGAGCCCGAACAGCAGGTTCTGCGGCGCGGTGCCGCAGAATTTCCGGTAGCTGTACTCTGCCTTGCGCCGCCCCCAGTCCCAGTAGTAGCGCGGCGCTGGATTCTTCGCGGCAAGCTCGCCTGCGCGCGCATCAACCGCGACGAAGCCGAAGCCGGGCGGGCACATCAGCCCCTTCTGCGAGGCGCCTACCGCGACGTTGACTCCCAGCGCATCCATCGCGAACGGCGCGGCGGCGAGCGACGCCACGATATCGGCCACGAACAGTGCCGGGTGGCCGGCGGCGTCGATCGCCGCGCGGATCGCTTTCAGGTCGCAGGTAGCGCCGCTCGCAGTGTCGGTGTGCACGGTGAAGACGGCGACGATTTCGCGCTTCTTGTCGGCGCGCAGGGCCTGTTCGACATCGTTCGGGTCGATCGGGTAGCCCTCGCGGTGAGGCGTGCGGATGACGCGGCGCCCGGTCGCCTCGGCCTGGATGGCCCACTGCTCGGAGAAATGCCCGGTGCCCGGAATCAGCGCGGTCTGTCCCGGCGTGAGCAGGTTTTCCGTGGTCGCCTCCCATGCGCCGTGGCCATTGGAGATGTACATGAACAGGTCGGCCCGCTCGGTTTGCAGCAGGCGCCGCAGGCCGGTTTCGCACGTGGCGGCCAGCTGGTCGAGCCGAGGGTCGCCGTGATCCATGGGTTGGCGGTGCATGGCGTTTAGCACTTCGGCAGGGATGTGTGTGGGGCCGGGGGAGTGCAGGAAACGGTCGCCGGGGATGCGGCCTGGGCTATCGCTGTTCATGCAATTCGGGGCTTTGTCTTGGAGGAACGGCAATTTAGCATGCGGCGGGGGCGCGCGCATTTCGCGATGGACGTGCGTATGGACTGAATTTCGCGCAGCTTGCCGGCGTTGCCGCTGGCGAGGATGAGCATTTTCATGAGAGCATTCTACCTTGCGGCCGTATCACTCGCGGTCGTGCCCGGGTTACTGCGTCGGTGACCAATATCAAACTTGGCAGGTGGAGGCGGGGTAGGCTGAATGCCGAATGTACGGGTGCAATAGGCCCGCGCAACCCGCTGGATCCGGCCAGAAACAGGAGGACATCCTTGGATATCCGAGCGATAGAACAGGCCTACCGGCGTTACGCGCGCTTTTACGATGTCTGCTTCGGGGCGGTATTTCAACCCGGCCGCAGGGCGATCGTCGACAGGATGGACTGCGGTCCCGGGGAGCGGATTTTGGAAGTCGGCGTCGGCACCGGACTTTCCCTGCCGCTGTACCCGGACAACGTAAGCGTCGTCGGCATCGATATTTCCCGCCATATGCTCGATCAGGCCCGCGTCCGGCAAGCGCGCTGCGGGCTCGAAAACGTGGCCGGGCTGATGGTCATGGACGCCGAAAACATGGAGTTCAAGGACGACAGCTTCGATAAGGTGGTCGCCATGTATGTCGCCTCCGTGGTTCCGCATCCGGAACGGCTGGTCGATGAGATGCGCAGGGTGTGCAAGCCCGGCGGCCAGATATTCATGGTAAACCACTTTCACAGCCGCAATCCCATACTCGGCGGCGTCGAACGCCTGCTTGCGCCGCTGTCGAAGCAGCTCGGATTCCGCCCGAACTTCTCGTTCGACCGGTTTCTCGGCGAAACCGGCCTGGACGCGATGAACATACGCCGAGTGAATCTTTTTGACTTTTCCACGATGGTCGAGGCCAGAAACAACAAGCAATGCCCGGCCGCAATCCCGGCGCCGGCGTTCGCGCCATCATAAAGAGCATGCGCCCGCGATGCCGGTCTTGCCGCGCAAGAGAGCACGCGCAGGGCGAGGTAAAGCCGAGATGCAGGGGATTTGCGTTGCGGCGCGGATGCATGCGAAGATAGTTCAAGCGACTGCAGGACACGAACGGGAGGTGCCGGGATGGGTCAAGAGCGAACCGAAGCGTACGCCAAAGCGATGAGCGCTGGCGCCGATTGCGCGCCGCGTGAAATTGAGCCGCGGCGGGCTCTGGGCAGCAAGGTTTTCTCCGCGGAAAAGCTGCTTTTGGCGCGAATGATGGAGTCGCTCGGCAGTCCGCCCCTGGATCTCGTGTTGTGGGATGGGCAGGAAATCGCGAGCCCGGCGAGACCCCCGCTTGCGCGGGTTCTGATTCGCGATCGCGGCGCACTGCTGAAGCTGATCG
>JADGRR010000603.1 GCA_017880745.1 Burkholderiales bacterium | reverse complement strand
GCCATGTAGTTCAGCGTGCGGCGGATGATGTTCGCCTGCATGCCCGCCACCAGCGCGGACATGAACACGATCACGCCGACGCCGAGGGCGACGCCGGTAATGATGAGGAGGGTCTGAGCCTTGCCTTCCTGCATGAAACGGATGGCGGTGATCCACTCGAACGGCGCCAGGCGGTTCACCGCGCGCCTCCCGCAGGCGCGCTGGCGGCGACGCCGCGCACGCGCTGACCGGCTTTGACCAAGCCGTTGGTGGCGGGAATCAACTCGTCGCCGGGCTCCACGCCATCGAGTATCTCGATGCGATTGTCGCCGCGCAGGCCCAGTTTGACCGGCTGGCGCTCGGCGCGCCAGCCGCGAATGGCGAGGACCCACGGCGCGCGCCCGGTCGCATCGCGCACCGTCTCGGTCGGCACCATCACCGTATCGGCGCGGTGCGCCACTTCGATGTCCACCGAAGCGGTCATGTCCTGGCGCAGGAACGCCGGCGGATTCGCCACTTTCAGTTTGACCTCGACCGAGCCGCGAAGCGGATCGATGCCGGGGTTGATGTAGACCAGCTCCGCCGCGAAACGCTGACCGGGAAAAGCATCCGCCGAGCCCAGCGCCTTCTGCCCGAGCGCAAGCTGCGCCAGATTGCGTTCGTCGATTTCGACCACCACCTGGGTTTCGCCGGCAGGGGCCAGCAGCATCAACTCCTTGCCGGCTTGCACCACATTCCCCGCCTCGACGCTGCGTGCGATAAGCACACCGTCCACCGGGGCGTGGATCACCGTCTGCTCCAACTTCGCCTGCGCTGCGTGCAGGTTCGCGCGCGCCTGCTCCAGCGCCGTCTGCGCCAGCGCGAAATCGCTGCCGGCCGGTCCGTTGGTCTGGACCTGTAGCTGCGCGGCGCGCAATTGGCTGTCGGCGACATCCAGGTTGCGCCGCGCGTCGTCGAGCTGCGACTGGCCGATGAAGCCGCGTTCCTGCAGCGTCTTGGTCCGGTCGTACGCCTGCCGCGCCTGCAGCGAATTTGCCTGCGCCTGCGCGAAGCCCTGCTCCGCCGCGGGCAACGCGACTTCGCGCAACTGGCGCAGCTTTGCTTCGGCCTGGGCGACGCTCGCCTGCGCCTGCGCCAGCGCGGCGCGCTCGTCCGTGTCGTCGAGCTCGATCAGGACCGCGCCCCGGCGCACGCTCTGCCCCTCCTCCACCGGAATGCGCGCGACGCGCTCGGTGATCACCGCACCGATCGAAACGCGCTGCGGCGTCATGATGCGGCCGCTCGCGACCACGGTCTGCACCAGGTCGCCGCGCGTCGCCTCATAGGCCGCTACGGGTTTGCCGAAAATCAGGTTGCGCGAGGCGAAGCCGACCGCCGCGACGGCCAACAGCGCGATCAACACCGATTTGAGTCGCCGGCGGCCAAGCGAAGATTGATTGTCGGTCGTATTCATCCGTGACGAGCTCCAGTCTCAGCGACATGCGGGCATCGGCATTGTCGAGTCCGCAAACGCTTTTGGGCAGCAGTAGTCGAAAGACCGAATAAGGCTGCTGGATAGTGCAAATACTAGGCGCCACAGGGTCGGCGATGTTGATATAACTCAAACTGGTCCTGCCGGCGTGACCGGTTCTGGCGCCTTGAGTGTGGGCGGGCAACGCCCAGGAACCGCAGTGCCCCCGGGGTACGCCCGAATCAGCGCCGCTCACCCATGTTCGCTCAGGTGCGCAGCCATCCCCGCCGGGATGCGTGGTGAGCCAGAATGCCGAACAAAACCGCCAGGCCGACGTTCCAGATCGCAAACGCCGCCGTCGCGAGAACCACGAAACGGTCGGCTTTTTCCGCGCCGGTATCCCGGCTTCCGAGGGCGAGCTGCAATCCGGCCATGAACAGGATCACACCGAGGACGTTCTGCGGAAACATCCTGAACACCGTGCCGATCGACGATGACAGAAACAGCCCCGCGCCGAGCAGGATGCTCCCCAGAATGATGGACGATCCGCCGGTGCGCGCCCCGAACTGCACATGGCCCGCCATGCCGCCCGCCCCGTGGCACATCGGAATCCCGCCGATCAGGCTCGATCCGAGGTTCATCAATCCGGTGGAAAAGGCAACCGAGCGCTCGGTGACGGCCCGGTCGGGGAACAGCCGGTTGTTCTCTTCGGTGATCGCGAGATACGCATTGCCGAACGTCAACGGAAGCTGCGGCAGCGCCAACAGGATGAACCCGGTCCAGAGATCGCCCGCGGATAACGTCCCCCAGGCGAGGACCGGAATTTTGAATTCGGGTTGCAGCGCGCTGAGCTCACGCATCAGTTGAGGCTCATCGATCAGAGCCATGGCCACCCCAATCGCCAGCAGCACCAGCATCGCCGGCACGCGCGGGCGGCCGAGCAACATCAGGGTCAAGGCGAGCAGCAGACCCGCGACCCAGGGGCTGGCCGACATCATGCGAATTCCCTCGAGCATGAACGAAAAGCCCAGCCCCATGACGACGCCCAGCAGCGCCGAGCGCGGAACCCAGCTTGCCGCCCGCCTGGCCAATCCGGTTGCAGCCAGGACGATCC
>JADGRR010000083.1 GCA_017880745.1 Burkholderiales bacterium | reverse complement strand
CAGGTGACGGAGGCCACCGGGGAGGCCCAGACGGTCACCGGGCAACTGCTGCAGGCGACCGAGCGCCAGGCAAGCGAAATCCAGCAGACCGGCCAATCGGTGACGCAAATGGCGCAGTCGATGAACGCGGTCTCGCTCAATGCGAACGACACGGCGAAGGTCGCCGAGACCTCGCTCAGCGCCGCGGGGAAAGGCGCGCATGCGGTGCAGAACGCGATCCGCGGCATGAACGAAATCCGGGACCAGATGCAGGAGACATCGAAGCGCATCAAGCGCCTCGGCGAGAGCTCGCAGGAGATCGGCGAAATCGTGCAGCTGATCTCCGACATCACGGAGCAGACCAACGTGCTCGCACTCAATGCTGCGATCCAGGCGGCGTCGGCCGGCGAGGCGGGGCGCGGCTTCACCGTCGTCGCCGAAGAGGTGCAGCGGCTCGCCGAGCGCTCCGCGGAGGCGACGAAGCACATCGCCGCCATCGTGAAGAGTATTCAGCGCGACACGCAGGATGCGGTCGAGGCGATGGAACGCAGCACGCGCGGCGTGGTGGAGGGTACGCAGACCGCGGACGAGGCCGATCGGGCGCTGCGCGAGATCGAGCAGATCTCCACCCGGCTCGCCGGGCTGATCACTTCGATTTCCAGCGCCACGCAGCAGCAGGTGGTTTCGGCAACCCAGGTTGCCGGCAACATGAAACTGATCCTCGGCGAGACCCAGCTGACGACCGAAGGCACGAAGAAGACCGCGCTCTCCGCCGCGCGCCTGACCGAGCTCGCGGTGGCGCTGAAAAAATCGGTGGCCGGATTCCGCCTGGCGTAATGCATTCCCTGGCCGACACCACGACCCTGTCCTGGATCACTGCCGAGGTCGATCAGGCGCTCGATCGGGTGCGGCAAATCATCGCCAAGTTCGAGGCGGCTCCGGCGGACGCGGCGGTTCTCGGCGCGTGTCCGGAGCACCTGAACCAGGTCAGGGGCGCCTTGAGCATGGTGGGGCTCTCCGAGGCAACCCAGTTTTGCGAGACCCTCGAAGGCAGCTTCGCGAAGCTGAACGACGCGCCACCGAGCATCGCGGCCGTCGGGGTGATCGGGCGCGGCGTGTTGGCGCTGAAGCAGTTCGTCGACGGTTTGGCGCGCGGAGAGCCCAATGTGCCGGTGCGCCTGTATCCGGCATACCGCGAGCTCGCCGGTCTGCAGGGCAAGGCGGATTCCGCGGAAAAGGACCTGTTCTTCCCCGATCTGGCGCCGCCGGCTTCGCCCCATCCCAAGCCGAGAGTGCTCGACGCGGCCGAGCTGCCCGCGTTCCTGCAGGCGCAGCGCGCGCGCTTCCAGCGCGGGCTGCTGGGGTGGCTGCGGCATCGGCCGGGCGGGCTCGAAGACATGCGCGAAGCGCTCGACGCGATGCATTCGGTGGCGGCGCAGCTGCCTGAGCGGCGCGCTCTGTGGTGGATCGCAGCCGGACTGACAGATGCCTTGCAGCAGGCGACGGACGCGCAATGGCTGGCCCAGGCCAATGGGCTGTGCAACAAGCTCGATTTCCAGATCCGCGATCTGGCCGCCGGATCAAGGGCGGTCAACGACCGCCTGATGCGCGATTTGCTCTATGCCATCGCCCGCTCGAGCGCCGGGACGCAGCGCCTGAAGGAGATCAGGCAGCGCTTCCAGCTGGACCAACTCATCCCGGCGGCGGAGCCTGCGGGGCCGGACCTCGATTTCCTGCAGCCCGCAATCGAGGACGCGCGCTCGCGCCTTCAGGCCCTGAAGGGCGCGTGGCAGCAGTACCTGATGGGCGAGGCTGCGGGCGCCGCGCGCTTGCGCGACATCACCGCGTCTCTGCAGGAGCAGGCATCCCGGCTTCGCAATCCCCATTTCACCCGCCTGCTCGAGGCGATCGCACTCGCGGCCGCGAAGCTGCCCGATCCGCGGCCGGATGACGACCAGCGCCTGATCATCGAGATGTCCGCGGCTTTCATGCTGGCGGAAAACATCCTCGAAGGCTTCGGCAAGGCGCCCGAGGACCTTGATGAGCAGGTCCGCATCCTCAGCGGATGGCTCACCGAAGCGGCCGCCGGCAAGTCCACAGGCAAGCCGCCGACCGGCCTGCGCCCCGAGTTCACACAGCAGATCAGCGCGATGCAGTTGCGCGCGCAGGTCGCCAGGGAAATCGTCGCCAATCTGCAGCACGTGGAGCAGGTGCTCGACGCCTATGCGCGCGGCACTGCGTCCCGCGATACCTTGCCGACTCTCGCTCCGCAGCTGCGCCAGATCCGCGGCGCGCTCGCCGTGCTTGGTCTGGACCGGGCCTCCGAGGTGCTGGCGACCTGCGACGCCATGATTCAGGCGCCCGGCGAGATCGACATGGATTGGATCGCGGAAGGCCTCTCCAGCCTGGGCTTCTATCTTGAGCCCTGCCTGCAGGGGCGCGAACCGCGCGCGCAGGCGATCGATTTCTTCCTCGGGCGGTTCCGGCAGCGCCCCGCCCCGCGGCCACAGCAGCCTGCACCCGCAGCGGCGCCGCAGGACGAGGAATTGCTCCAGATTTTCCTCGAGGAGGCGACGGAGGTTCTCGCAAGCATCGAAGCGGCCTTGCCGGTCTGCCGCGCACAACCCGGCGATACGGAGGCCCTGGCGACGATCCGCCGGGGATTCCATACGCTCAAGGGCAGCGGACGGATGGTAGGGCTGAACGACCTCGGAGAAGTGGCCTGGAAGGTCGAGCAGGCGATAAACCGCTGGCTGGAGGACAAGCAGCCGGCGTCCGCCGAATTGCTCGAGCTGGCCGCCACGGCGGCGAACCGCTTTACGGACTGGGTGGCGCAGCTGAAAAAAGGGCAGCCGATCGCGATCGATGCCGATGCGATCACTGACTTGGCGCGCAAGCTCCACGCGCCCGAACCCGAACAGACCGTCGTCGAACCCGAACAGACCGTCCTCGAACCCGAACAGGCCATCGTCGAACCCGGACAGACCATCGTCGAGATCTATCTCAACGAAGCCGCCGGCCACGTCGCGACCCTGGTCGCCCGATACCAGCCTGCTGCCGCAGCGTCGGATGAATTCATCCGCGCCGCGCATACGCTCGCCGGCAGTTCGCGCACGGCGGGATTCGCCGCTGTGGCAGATCTTGCCGGCGCGTTGGAGCAGTGGACGCCGTTCGCGGACCGTGTGGTGCAGTCAGCGGATGTCGCGCTGGTCGGCACAGTGATCGACAAGCTGAAGAGCATGGTGGCTGCGCTGCAGCGGGGAGAGGCGAGCGGCGACGCCGGCGAGGCGCTCGGCCAGATGCAGCAGATGACGGCGCGCTTGAAGGCACAGCGCGTCATGCGCGACGACATCGACCTGCAACTGCTGCCGGTGTTCCTCGAAGAGGCCGAGGCGCTGGTGCCGCAGATCGGCAGCGACTTGCGCGACTGGAAAGCGCAGCCGGAGGATGAGCGCATCGCCGACGCGCTCAAGCGCACGCTGCACACGCTGAAGGGCAGCGCTCGCATGGCCGGTGCGATCCGCCTGGGCGAGCTGACGCACATCATGGAAAGCCAGGTGGAAACCGCGCTGGAAGCCGGCCATCTGCCGCCCGAGCTGTTCGACGAACTCGAGTCGAAGATGGACCGGCTGAGCGCCGACCTGGATCGGATGAAGGAGCGCAACGCGCCGGCGCCGGCGCCCGCCGCCGCCGCCGAGCCGCCGTTGCCCGGCGCCGCGGCGATGCTGCGGATCAATGCCGACACGCTGGACTTCCTGATCACCGAATCCGGGGAGGTCGCCATTGCGCGCTCGCGCATCGAAGCGGAGCTGCGGCAGGTAAAGCAGGCGCTCGGCGACCTCGACGACAGCATCGGACGCCTGCGCACCCAGCTGCGCGAGGTGGAGATACAGGCCGACAGCCAGATGCAATCGCGCAGATCCGTCCTGGACGCGCACGACGGCGACTTCGACCCGCTCGAGTTCGACCGGTTCACACGCCTGCAGGAACTCACCCGCATGATGGCGGAAGGCCTGAGCGACGCCACATCGATCCAGCAGGGGTTGCTGAAAAACATGGGCGAAACCGACGCCGCTTTGCTGCAGCAGGCGCGCATCGGCCGCGAACTGCAGCAGGACCTCATGCGCATGCGCGCGGTGCCTTTCGCGACCTTGAGCGAACGGCTGCACCGTGTCGTGCGGCAGACGGCGCGCGAAACCGGGCGCAAGGCCGAACTCGAGATTCAGGGCGCGCAGATCGAGCTCGACCGCGGCGTGCTCGAGCGCATCGCTGCGCCGCTGGAGCACATGCTGCGCAACGCGGTGGTTCATGGCCTGGAGGATCCGCAGGCGCGCAGCGCGGCCGGAAAGCCCGAGACCGCGCGCATCGCGATCGAGCTGCGCCAGGAGGCGAACGAGATCGTGATCATCCTCGCCGACGACGGCGCCGGCCTCGACGTGCAAAAGCTGCGCCGCAAGGCGATCGAGAAAGGGCTTCTTGCCGCGGACCGGGAACTGAGCGAGCCGGAGCAGAACCAGCTTGTTTTTCTAACCGGCCTGTCGACCGCCGACGCGGTGACCGAGCTGGCCGGACGCGGTGTGGGCATGGACGTCGTGCGCACGGAGATTGCGGCGGTCAACGGACGCATCGACGTCGCCAGCACCCGCGGCGCGGGAACGACCTTCACCATTTTCGTTCCGCTTACGCTCGCGGTTACACAAACCGTGATGGTGCGGGCCGGGGCGGCCACGCTGGCGGTCTCATCGGCCACCGTCGAGCAGGTGCTGCGGCTGAAGGCCGATGCGATGGCCACCCTTTATGAGAAGGGCCAGGTCGAGTTCCAGGGGCGCGTGTATCCACTGCACTCCCTGCGCCAGCTCCTCGGCGAGCGGGCCGCCGTCGAAATCCAGGATTACAACTCGGTGCTGCTGCTGCGCAGCGGAATCCAGCGCGTCGCCGTCCACGTCGACGAACTGCTGGGAAACCAGGAGATCGTGGTCAAGAACGTCGGCCCGCAGCTCTCCCGGATCGCGGGTGTAACCGGCGCCACCGTGCTCGCGGACGGCAGCATCGTGCTCATCGTCAACCCGGTGCAGCTCGCCCAGCGCAAGGCCGCGGCCGGAGCGTTGCTGGGCGAGGTCACCGGCGTAATCGGCGCGCGCGCGTCGACGCCGCTGGTGATGGTGGTGGACGACTCGCTCACGGTGCGCAAGTTCACCAGCCGCCTGCTCGAGCGCGAGGGTTACCGCGTGATCACGGCGAAAGACGGCCTGGATGCGATCGAGAAGCTCAAGGACCGCCTGCCCGATGTGATGCTGGTCGACATCGAAATGCCGCGCATGGACGGTTTCGACCTCACCCGCAACGTGCGCGGCGATGCGCGCACCCGTGGCATCCCGATCATCGTCATCTCGTCGCGCACGGCCGAGAAGCACCGCAGCCGGGCGGCGGCGCTGGGCGTGAACGCCTTCATCGGCAAACCCTACCAGGACGCCGAGCTGCTGCAGCACATCCGCGCCTGCCTGAGGCGTCCGTGAAGATTCCGCTGCCGCAGCATATAGGGAAGTACCCGGTTCAGCGCGAGATCGGCAGCGGCGCGACCAGCCGCGTGTATCTGGCCCGCGACCCGTTCGCCGACCAGGACGTGGCCATCAAGGTTTTCCAGTTCGACCCGCATGCCGACCCGCTGGAGCAGCGGATGACGTTCAAGGCGTTTGTCGCCGAGGCCTCGCTGGCGGGCAAGCTCAACCATCCTCACATCGTCGACATCCTCGACGCGGTCATGGAGCCCGATCACAGCTACGTGGTGATGGAGTACGTGCCCGGCACGACGCTCGAGGCGCACTCCGACGTATCCACGCTCCTGCCGCTCCACAAAGTGGTCGAGATCATCTTCAAATGCATCCGGGCGCTCGAATACGCGCACCGGCACGGCGTCATTCACCGCGACATCAAGCCGGGCAACATCCTGCTGTCCGAGAGCGGCGAGACCAAGGTGAGCGATTTCGGCGCGTCGTTCCAGCAACGCCCGGCGCAGGACACGACGCAGGTGACCGGCGTGGGGTCGCCGGCGTACATGTCGCCCGAGCAGATCCGCATGGAAGCGCTCACGCAGCAGACCGACATCTATTCCCTGGGCGTCACCATGTACCGGCTGCTGACGGGGCGCTTGCCCTTCCAGGCGTCGACGCAGGCGGGGCTGAGCTACGCTATCCTCAACACCGTTCCGACGCGGCCCGTCACGCTGCGGCCGGAGCTGCCGCTGCTGCTCGACGCGATCGTGATGAAGGCGATGAGCAAGGAGCCGGCCGAGCGCTACGAGTCGTGGCTCGAGTTCGGCAAGGACCTGAGCCAGGCATTCGTCAGCCTGCGCCTCGCCGGCGATTCGATCTCGGACTCGGAGCGCTTCAACAAGCTGCGCGGCTTCCCGTTCTTCGAGGATTTCAACGACGTCGCGCTATGGGAGCTGGTTCGGATTGGCGCCTGGAAGGCCATTCCCGCCGGGACCACGTTGATCCGCGAGGGCGAAGAAGGCGACGACTTCTATTTCCTGGCCGATGGCGAGGTGGACGTCAGCCTTGCGGGAAAGAACATCGCCAGCGTGCAGCCGGGCGGCTGCTTCGGCGAGATCCTGTATTTCTCCGACCGCATTCATCGCCGCACCACTACCATCACCGCGCGCACCGACATCACTGCCATTGAGATTAAGGCGGAAGCGGTCCGCGCCGCCACCGACGCCTGCCAGGCCGCCTTCAACAAGGCGTGCATGCGGGTGCTGATCGAGCGGCTGGTGCACTCCAACCAGCGCCTCGCCGAAGCCGCCTAGGGCGGGTCCCGGCTGAAGACTTCCTGCGAGCGATCGAGCGGGTAGAAGTCCGCCTTAGCGCGGGCAGGCCGTGCGTGCCGATCGCCTCGGCGGTCCAGCAGTCGGAGCGCTGCGCCGAGCGCAGCGGCCGGGCTCTTTGCGGCGTTGCTGCTCAGCCCTGCGCAAGAACCGCGAGCATTGCCTCGACATCGGCGATCTTGTCGCGGGGGGCGCCGCGCCGCGCCCCGCGTGCCACCTCCACATCATCGAGTTGCTTCCAGTCGTTGAACGAGACAAGCTGCAGGCCGCGCTGACGCAGCAAAGAGACGATCGCATCGCGCTTCGGCAGCGCCCGCGGCGCGAACTCGGCGCCGTCGGCTATCATATGGCCGACGACGTGGGCAGACGCGCGCTTGTGCTCCCCGATCAGTCCCTTGGGTCCGGTGCGCGCCCAACCGACAACGTATTCGTTGGCAATCACGGCGCGGCTAACGGGATCAACAACGCGCCCGTCGTCGTTGGCGATGACCCGCGCTTCTTCGTCGTAGGGGACACCGGCAATGCGCTCGGCGGCATAGCCAATCGCCGGCAACACCATCCCCACCTCGAGAACTTCAATCTCGCCGGTACCGCGCGCAGCGACGGTGCCGCCGGTCCGCGCCTCGAGGCGGTTCCTCTCGAGCGCAAGGCCGGCCACATTGCCTGCGGCGTCGGCGATTACCTCGGTTGGCGAGACGAGGAAGCGCAAGTGGAGCTTCTTCGCGTGCGCGCGCGGCTGTTGTGCGGCGAAGGACTGGAGAATTTTCAGGTTCTTGTCCTTTTCCGCATTGCCCGTGGACTCCCAACCAACGTAGCCCGCAAGTTCGCCGGGGGCGACGACCGGATCCGCTGCCTCCATTTTGCCGAGCTCCTTGAGTTCAGCCGGCGAAAACGCGGCTTGCTCCGGCCCCCGCCGCCCAAGAATGAAAACCTCGCGCACCTGACTGTTGCGCAACGCTTCCAGCGCATGCGCGGCGATGTCCGTCCGTTCGAGTTCGGCGGGCGTACGCAGCAGAATTCGAGCGGCGTCGACAGCAACGTTGCCGTTGCCTACCACCGCGGCGCGGTGCACCGACAAGTCGATCTGCGCATGGCGGTAGTCGGGATGTCCGTTGTACCAGCCGACGAAGACCGTCGCCGGCGTGCAGCGCGCTATGCCTTCGCCCGGAATGCCGAGACGGCGGTCGGCTTCATTGCCGGTGGCGTAGACAATCTGATGGTAGTGCTGGCGCAACTCCGCCACCGTCACGTCGCGCCCGAGGCGCACGTTTCCCAAGAACCTGAATGTCGGCCGCGCGGCCGTAGTTGCGAAAACGCGGATGACAGTCTTGATCTTCTGGTGGTCGGGCGCGACACCTCCGCGCACAAGTCCGTACGGGGTTGGGAGACGGTCGAACATGTCGACATCGACTACCGCGTCGGCTCGCTTTAGCAGCGCCTCTGCAGCGTAGAAGCCGGCAGGGCCCGAACCGATGATTGCGACACGCATGAGCTAGCGCCACCACGAACAGAAAAATGTGTCTCGCATACTACTCTTTCAACAGCGATCATCAATTCCTGTGTCTGACTAGCGGTTCAAGCGGCGGCGACATGTACTTCGGCGACGACCGGCTTGCGCTCGTTCGCGAAGCATCGCTGCGCGGTGGGCGCAAGCGAGGCGACGTTCATGGTCTGACCCGGACTGGCCGCGCGCTGGCACGATTCGGCCCATCCTCTCCCGCGTTTTGCTTTGACCAGGAGCGAAAGAGCATGGCGCCATCCCCTGCAACACCCTATGGCGGTGTCTCCCCCAACGCGCCCACGCCCTTCACCGCGGCGGTCGAACTCGATCCCTCCGGCATGCGCCGCGACGTTTCAGCCATGAAGGCCGGCGCCAAGGTAGACTGAGGCTTGTTCAACGGCGATTCTTACGGAAGGAAGCAGAACATGAGATTCGAATACGGCGGAATTGTGGGCCTGCTGATCCTGGCGGCCGATATCTGGGCCATCCTCAACGTCTTCCAGAGCGGCGCCTCCAACGGCGCCAAGGTGGTATGGACGCTGGTCATCCTCGTCCTGCCCTTGCTTGGACTCGCGCTGTGGTTCTTTCTCGGGCCGCGCGGCAAGGGTGCTTGACACCCCGGCAGGCAAACGCGCAAGCGCGCGTTGGAATCGCCGGCTAACAGCACAGCTGTCTGTACCGCGAATTTGAACGGCCCGTCGCACGCGGGTCGCGTGATCTTTTTCCTGTGGAGCCTCCCCGCTTCAACCGACTTCAGCAGTGCAGCGAGGCAACGCGCCAGCTTAGGCCGGCGCGCCTAGCGCCGCGGCGCCTGTTGCAGCAGTTCTGCGAGATTTTGCTTGTACAGCTTAGCCATGCCGGTGGTGCCGTGGCCGCGCGTGTCGGGGCCGCCGGGGATCAGCACATAGCGGCCGTTCCTGACGCGCTTGATCTCGCGTTCCATGACGCCGAGTTCCGGCGGGTTGCGCTCGTCGTCGGAGGAGTTGAGCGCGAGCACCGCGGC
>JADGRR010000602.1 GCA_017880745.1 Burkholderiales bacterium | reverse complement strand
TATAATAGAATCTGAACCAACCCAAAGATTTCCGGTCTCTTCGGAAGTCCCAACAACAACGAGGCCGACCGATGCTGCGCCGTATTCTTCCGCTCACCCTTGCCCTGCTGCTGCCGGCGTTCCTGTTCGCGCCGGCCCACGCCGCCCCGACCAGCCCGGCTGCTTCGGCGTCGATCAGCAAAATCGCCTCGGTCGAGGGCATCACCGAGTATCGGCTTCCGAATGGCCTCAAGGTGCTGCTGTTCCCGGACGCTTCGCAGGACACGATCACGGTCAGCGTCACCTACCTCGTCGGCTCGCGCTACGAGGGCTACGGCGAATCCGGCATGGCGCACCTGCTCGAGCACATGCTGTTCCGGGGCACGCCGCAGCACCCGGACATCAAGAACGAGTTTCAGCGCTACGGCGCCCGTTTCAACGGCACGACCTCTTTCGATCGCACCAATTACTACGAAACCTTTGCCGCGAACGAGAAAAATCTCGACTGGGCGCTTGGTCTGGAAGCCGACCGCATGGTCAATTCCAACGTGTCGAAAAAAGATCTCGACAGCGAGATGACCGTGGTGCGCAACGAGTTCGAAGCGGGCGAGAACAGCCCCTCCGGCGTGCTGCGCGAGCGCATGGCCGCCACCGCCTATCTGTGGCACAACTACGGCCGCGCCATTATCGGCGCGCGCTCCGACATCGAAAACGTGCCGATCGAGCGCCTGCAGGCTTTCTACCGCAACTACTACCAGCCCGACAATGCGGTGCTGCTCCTGAGCGGCAGATTCGACGAGGCCGCGGCGCTGCGTCTGGTCGAGGGCCACTTCGGCAACACTCCCAGGCCGAAGCGCGCGCTCGTCCCGACCTACACCGCAGAGCCAACCCAGGACGGCGAGCGCAGCGTGACCTTGCGCCGCGCGGGCGCAGTGCAGCTCGTCGGCGCGCTTTACCACGTGCCGCCCGGCTCCCATGCCGATTACGCCGCGCTCGACATCCTCATCACCGCGCTCACCAAGGTGCCCGGCGGGCGCCTGCACCGGATGCTGGTCGAGACCGGCAAGGCGAGCAACGTCTACGGCGGCGACCAGCAACAGCGCGACGCCGGTTACGCCTATTTCGGCGCCAGCCTGCGCAAGGACATGCCGCTCGACGCAGCGCGCACGGCCCTGATCGCGACGCTGGAGGGCATTGCCGCCGATCCCATCACCGACGACGAGGTCGAGCGCGCGCGCACGCAGCTGCAGAACGACATCGAGATGGCGTTGACCAATCCGCGCGAGCTCGGGATCACGCTGTCCGAATTCATCGGCATGGGCGACTGGCGTTTGTTCTTCCTCTACCGCGACCGCCTGCGCGAGGTGAAGCGCGAGGACGTGCAGCGGGTCGCGGCCCAGTACTTGAAGACCGCCAACCGCACGCTCGGAATGTTCGTGCCGACCGCGCAACCCGACCGTGCCGAGATTCCGCCGGCGCCCGACATCGCAGCGCTGGTGCTGGACTACAAGGGTGCGGCTGCAGTCGCGGCGGGCGAGGTGTTCGACCCCACGCCGGCCAACATCGATGCACGCACCATCGTGCGCCAATTGCCCGGCGGCATGAAGCTCGCGCTGTTGCCGAAGAAGACCCGCGGCGGCACCGTGGTGGCGCATCTGACTCTGCGCTGGGGCGACGAGCAGAGCAAGATGGGCCGCAGCGCCGCCTGCACCCTCGCCTCCGCCATGCTGATGCGCGGCACCACCAAGCACACGCGCGAGCAGTTGCGCGACGAGTTCGACCGGCTGAAGGCAAGTGTCAGCGTCGGCGGCGAAAGCTCTTCCATCGAAACGCTGCGTCCCAATCTGCCGGCGGTCCTGCGCCTGGTCGCCGAGGTCCTGCGCGAACCCGCCTTTCCCGCAAACGAATTCGAACAGCTCAAGCGCTCCGCGCTGACCGGCATCGAGGGCATGAAAAGCGATCCCAACGCGCTCGCCGGCCTGCAGCTCGCGCGCCATCTCAATCCCTACCCGCCGGAGCACTGGTTGTATACGCCCACGCTGGAAGAGCGCATGCAGCGCCTGCAGTCGGTGGGCATTGCCGACCTGCGGCGCTGCCACGACGAATTCTACGGTGCGAGCGACGGCGAACTGGCAGTGGTCGGCGATTTCGACGCCACAGAAATCACGCGCCTGGTACAGGACTTGTTCGGCGACTGGAAAAGTCCGCGGCCGTTCACGCGCATCGCCGACAGCTATCACGACGTGCCCGCCATCAACCGCAATCTGGACACGCCGGACAAGGCCAATGCGGTGTTTCAGGCCGGGTTGAACCTGCCGCTGCGCGACGACCAGCCTGACTACCCGGCGCTGGCGCTGGGCAACTACCTGCTGGGCGGCTCCTCGGATGCGCGCCTGTCGCGGCGCATACGCGAGCAGGAAGGACTGTCCTACAGCGTGCGCTCCTGGCTCTCGGCCGGTTCGATCGATGCCGTAGGCGAATTCGGCATCAGCGCCATTTACGCGCCACAGAACCGTGCGCGCATCGAGACCGAGATCCTGGAGGTGCTGCGGCAGGCGCTGCAGGAAG
>JADGRR010000082.1 GCA_017880745.1 Burkholderiales bacterium | reverse complement strand
CCGGGCTGGGTATCCCATGCTGTGCCAGGTGCGCGATCAGCCCGAGATAGAACGGCAACTCGACCGGGGTGAGCTTCTCGAACAGCGTCAGAACGTAGTTTCCGCCGGTGGTGGTCACAAAGTAGTTCGTATTCTCGATGCCCGCGGCTATGCCCTGAATCTGCACCAAGGTGCCGACGCAATAGTGCGTCAGCCAAGCGGAAAGCTGCTCGGGCGTGACCGGGGTGAAGACAGACATGCGGCCAATGGGCGATGAACGATGGGTGGCGGGGCGCGCGCGGGCTTACCCCTCACCCATTAGCGTTCACCCATTACCTGGTTCAGAATGAATGGATCACCCACTGCGGCACGCGCAGCCCGGTATCGAGCGCATCCCGGCGGCTCATGACGCCGGCGCCGGTATCGTCCAAGAGGAAATAGGGCACGCCGTGTGGCGGGGTGACTTTTATGGCGTAGAGCTTGCCGTTCACCCGGTACTCCTCCACCTTGTCTTCGCCGCGCGTGGTGATCGTCACCTCCGGCTCGAGTGCCGGATCGGGCGCGAGCCCGGGCGGGGCGGGCGGCGGCTCGGGCAAGGGCTCGAGCTTGGGCGGCTGTTGCGCCGCGAGCGGAAGCGCAATTCCGAGGAGTGCTAGTGCGAACAGGCGGCGCATGATGGGCTTCCGGTTGGCTATCGTTAAATACGAATTTTAGCAGATTCGAGGTCCATCTCAGAGATTGAGCAGGCTCTCGCGTTCTGTCGGCAGAGGCGCGAACCCCCGCTTTTCATAATACTTGAAGATGGCCTCGACCACTGCCGCCGGATCGTCGATCATTTGCACCAGGTCGAGGTCTTGCGGCTCGATCATGTGCTGCGTCTCCAGTTGATCGCGGAACCAGTCCAGCAGCCCGCGCCAGAACGGCGAATGCACGAGGATGATAGGCATTTTCCGCGTCTTGCCGGTCTGTACCAGGGTAAGCGCCTCCGACAGCTCGTCCAGTGTGCCAAACCCCCCTGGCAGCACTACGTAGGCGGTGGCGAACTTGACGAAGCTGACCTTGCGCGCGAAAAAGTGATGGAAGGTGAGGCTGATGTCCTGGTAGCGGTTGCTGAGTTGCTCATTCGGCAGCTGGATATTGAGCCCGACCGACGGTGATTTGCCGAAGTAGGCGCCCTTGTTGGCCGCTTCCATGATGCCCGGGCCGCCGCCGGAGACGACCGAGAAGCCGGCGTCGGAGAGGAGCCGGGCGATGTTCTCCGCCAGCAGGTAGTAAGGCGAGTCGGCCGGCGCCCGCGCGCTGCCGAAGATGCTCACCGCCGGGCGGATCTGCGCCAGGCGTTCGGTGGCTTCGACGAATTCTGACATAATCCCGAATATCCGCCAGGACTCGCGCGCGTTGTGGGCCATGTCTGCTGCGCCGGCGTCGGCCGGCCGCGGAAGTTTTCCATTCATACCTGACCCTCTATGAAAACCCTGCTGTTGGTGGATGGATCGTCGTACCTGTACCGCGCCTTTCACGCGCTGCCGGACTTGCGCAACGCGCAGGGCGAGCCCACAGGCGCGATCTACGGCGTGCTCAACATGCTACGACGGCTCGCAGCCGACTACAAGCCGGACTATCTCGCCTGCGTGTTCGATGCCAAGGGCAGGACTTTCCGCGACGAATGGTATGCCGCGTACAAGGCGCACCGCCCGCCCATGCCCGAGGATCTGGTGCGCCAGATCGAGCCGCTGCACCAGGCGGTGGCCGCTCTCGGTTGGCCGCTGCTGATGATCGACGGCGTCGAGGCGGACGACGTCATCGGCACGCTCGCGCGCCAGGCGGCCGAGACCGGCATGCGCTGCGTCGTCTCCACCGGCGACAAGGACCTGACGCAGCTGGTGAACCCCAGTGTCACCTTGATCAATACCATGACCAACGAGCGCCTGGACGAAGCCGGGGTCGAGGCCAAGTTCGGCGTGCCGCCGCGCCTGATGCTCGACTACCTTACGCTGGTCGGCGACAGCGTGGACAACGTGCCGGGCGTGGAAAAAGTCGGTCCCAAGACCGCGGTCAAGTGGCTCTCCCAATATGGCTCGCTCGATGCGGTCGTCGCACATGCGCAGGAAATCGGCGGTGTGGTGGGGGAGAATCTGCGCCGTGCTCTTCCCTGGGTGCCGCAAGCGAAAAGACTCCTTACCGTTTACTGCGACGTGCCGCTGCCGGTCAAACCGGAGGATCTGCTGCCGCGGCCGAGCGGCGAGGCCGAGCTGACCGGGCTGTTCCAGCGCTTCGGCTTCAAGAGCTGGCTGAAAGATCCGGCGCAGGCGAGCGCCGCGGCAGCGGAGGCAGCGCCGCGGCAGGCCATGAGCGGGCCCGAGCCGATCGAGCGCCATTACGACACCATACTCGACGAACAAGAAATGTCCGAGTGGCTGAAAGTGATCGATGCTGCCGCGTTGGTCGCTTTCGACACCGAGACCACCGGTCTCGACCCATTGACTGCGCAGCTGGTGGGCATGTCTTTTTGCGCCGAGCCGGGGCGGGCGGCATATCTGCCGCTCGCGCACAACTACGCCGGCGCGCCGCGGCAACTGGGCGTGGAGCGCGCCCTGGCTTTGCTGCGCCCTTGGCTCGAGGACGCGGCTAAACCCAAGCTTGGCCAGAACCTCAAGTACGATCAGCACGTGCTCGCCAATCACGGCGTGGCGCTGCGCGGCGTGGTGCACGACACGCTGCTCGAGTCCTACGTGCTCGAATCGCATTTGCGCCACGACATGGGCTCGCTCGCCGAACGCCATCTGCATCTTCCCACCATCGGCTATGATGACGTCACCGGCAAGGGCGCGCAGCGCATCGGCTTCGAGCAGGTGAGCGTGGAGCGCGCCACCGAGTACTCGGCCGAGGACGCCGACGTGACCCTGCGCCTGCACCAGTGCCTGTATCCCAAGGTGCAGGCCGACGCCGGGCTGGAATACATCTACCGGCAAATCGAACTGCCGGTACGCGAAGTGCTGTTCAGGATGGAACGCACCGGCGTGCTCATCGACGCCGCCCTGCTCGAGGCGCAAAGCCGCGAACTGGGGCAGAAAATGATGGAACTGGAACACAAGGCTTACCGCGAAGCCGGCCAGCCGTTCAACCTGAATTCGCCCAAGCAGATTGGCGAAATCTTCTTCGAGCGCCTGCAGTTGCCGGTGCTGAAGAAGACGCCGAGCGGTGCGCCTTCCACCGACGAGGAGGTGCTGGAGCGGCTCGCCGCGGATTATCCTCTGCCCAAGACCCTGCTCGATTACCGCGCGCTGACGAAGCTGAAATCCACCTACACCGACAAGCTGCCGCGCATGGTCAACCCTGCCACCGGGCGCGTGCACACCAACTACGCCCAGGCGACGGCGGTGACCGGGCGCCTGGCCAGCACCGATCCCAACCTGCAAAACATTCCGGTGCGAACGCTAGAAGGACGGCGCATCCGCGAGGCCTTCATCGCGCCGGCTGGCTGCGTCATCGTCTCGGCCGACTACTCGCAAATCGAGCTGCGCATCATGGCGCACATCTCGCGCGACGAGAATCTGCTGCGCGCTTTCGCCGCAGGCGAGGATGTGCACCGCGCCACCGCCGCGGAGATTTTCAACCGCGAGCTGCACCAGGTCACGCCGGAAGAGCGCCGCTACGCCAAGGTGATCAACTTCGGCCTGATCTACGGCATGTCGGCTTTCGGCGTGGCGCAGGCTCTGGGACTCGAGCGCGCCACCGCCCAGGCCTATATCGACAGCTACTTCATGCGCTACCCCGGGGTCGCACGCTACATGCAGCAGACGCGCGAGCAGGCGCGCGAGCGCGGCTATGTCGAAACCGTGTTCGGCCGCCGCCTGTGGCTCGCCGAGATCCGGGCCGGGAACGCCGGCCGGCGACAGGGCGCCGAGCGCGCCGCCATCAACGCGCCGATGCAGGGGACGGCGGCGGACCTGATCAAGCTCTCCATGATCGCGGTGCAGAACTGGCTGGACCGGGAACAGCTGTCGGCGAGGCTGGTCATGCAAGTGCACGACGAGCTGGTGCTGGAAGTGCCGCAGACGGAACTGGCACGGGTGCGCGAGGAGTTGCCCGGCCTGATGACCGGCGTGGCTCAGCTTGCGGTGCCCCTTGTCGTGGACGTGGGTGCGGGCGCAAACTGGGAACAGGCCCACTAAGCGCACCCGCGAGCGAGATGAGCGAATCGTCCAGCCAGAAGCCGTCTGCCAATTCCGCGTCCGGGCGGGAACTGTTCCGGCATGTCGTCCTGCTCGGCGACGCGTTGCTCGAAGCCTACACCAGTATCGACAAGACGCCGGGCAAGTTCGAGGACGCCGTCCTGCCGGGCACGCGCAATCAGTGGAGGCTCAGCGTAGTCTCGGCGGCCGAGGTCGAGCGCGCAGGGCCGGCACTGGTCCTGCCCAAGGACGCCACCCACGCGATGATTTTCATCGAGGGCAACCACGCCATTGAGCAGAGCGGGCTGCTCGATGGCCGGCCGGATGCGTACGGACAGACGCTGGAGCAGCTCTCGCTCGCCGCCGACGAGTTCGAGCGCACGCTCGAGCGGCTGATCCACGTCGCGCAGGCGGCGCGTCTGGTGATCATGGTGTGCACCATGTTTCCACCCAACTACAAAGATCCGGTGCGCCAGCGCACCGCCTGCGCTGCGTTGGCAGTATTCAACGACCGCGTCACCAAGCGCGCCGCCGCGGCACGCGTCTCCCTGATCGATCTGCGTCTTACCTGCACCGAGCTGGACGATTATGCCAAGCCGACGCTGTTGTCCAAGAGCGGCGTGCAGAAAGTAGCGAACGTCGTCCGCTTCGCCATGTACGAACTCGACGCCGGGGCGCGCCGCAGCGAAGTGTTCTTCTAAGCCGTTGTCAGCGCCTCTTTCAAACCCGCCGCCGCCTGTCGCCAATTGCAATATGAGGGGATATCCCCCAAGGTGGGAGACCGAAGGTCGGGACCACCCGAAGAGGTGGGGACTTTCCCCCTCAAGGGGGGATCGAGACCTTCGGGGCGTCTGCCCTCATGCTCCTAAGTCAGGGGCGGTTTCGGCAATTCTGAAGCGGCCTCTAATACTCCTGCCGCGTGCGCCTGCCGGTCGGCGTGATAGCTCGAGCGCACCATGGGGCCGATCGCGGCATGCAGAAACCCCATGTCCCCTGCCGCCTGCTCGAATTTACGGAAGGCATCGGGGTGGACGTAGCGCAGCACCGGCAGGTGATGTGCAGTCGGCTGCAGATACTGGCCCATGGTGAGCATGTCCACGCCGTGCGCGCGCAGGTCGCGCATGACGGCAAGAATTTCCTCGTCGGTCTCGCCCAGACCCAGCATCAGGCCCGACTTGGTCGGGATGCCGCGGCGGCGCGCCTTGAATTCCTGCAGCAGCTTGAGTGAATGGCCGTAATCAGAGCCGGGGCGGGCCTGCGGGTAGAGCCGCGGCACGGTTTCGAGGTTGTGGTTCATCACGTCGGGCGGGGCGGCAGAGAGGATTTCGAGCGCGAGTTCGAGCCGGCCGCGGAAATCGGGTACCAGCACTTCGATGCGCGTCTGCGGTGAAAGCTCCCGCACCGCGCGAATGCAGTCGGCGAAATGCCGCGCACCGCCATCGCGCAGGTCGTCGCGGTCGACGCTGGTGATGACCACGTACTCGAGCGCGAGCGCGGCAATGGTCTGCGCCAGGTGCAGTGGCTCGCCCGCGTCCGGCGGCGCGGGGCGCCCGTGAGCTACGTCGCAGAACGGGCAGCGCCGCGTGCACAAATCGCCCAGGATCATGAAGGTCGCGGTCCCTTTGCCAAAGCACTCGCCGATATTGGGGCAGGAGGCTTCCTCGCATACGGTGTGCAGCCTGGCCTCGCGCAGGAGGTGCTTGATTTCGTCGAAGCGCGTGCTGTCGGAGCCTGCCTTGACCCGGATCCAATCGGGTTTTTTCAGACGCTCCTGCGGCACGATCTTGATCGGGATGCGCGCCGTCTTCGCCTGGCCTTTTTGCTTGTCAGTCATTGCGCTCATGCTGTGCCAGAAGTTGCGTCAGTGTGGCGGCGAGTCGGTCGCCCATTTCGCCGGCGGAGGCCTCGATGCCCAGATCGCGTGCCTGCGTCACTGCGAGGCCGGGGTAGCCGCAGGGATCGATCGCGAGGAAGGGCGCGAGGTCCATGTCGACGTTGAGCGCGACGCCGTGGTAACAGCCGCCTCTGCGCACGCGCAGGCCGAGTGCCGCGATTTTCGCGCCGTTCACGTACACGCCGGGGGCCGCGTTTTTCGTTTGCGCCGAAACATTGTACTGCGCGAGCGTATCAATCACAGCCTGCTCAAGCAGGTTGACGAACTGGCGGATCTTGAGATTGCGCCGCGCCAGATCGAGCAGCGTATACATCACCACCTGGCCCGGGCCGTGATAGGTGATCTGGCCGCCGCGGTCGACGCGCGCTAGGGGAACGCTCGAGCTGCGCGGCAGGTGCTCGGGCCGGCAGGCGAGGCCGGCGGTGTACACCGGCGGGTGCTGCAGGATCCAGAGTTCGTCCGGCGTATCCTTCTGGCGCGTGGTGGTGAACTGCCGCATCGCCGCATAGGTCGGTTCGTATTCGGCCAGCCCGAGACGCCTTACGCCGGGCGCCGCGTGCCGGACGCGAAGCGCAGGTCCGGCCGCAGGCGTCATTGCCGCCGCAACGTTGGCTGCGGATCGCGGGTTTTCGCTGTGCATGCCTATAGCACCATCGTGACCATCGGGTGGTCGCACAGCTCGCGGTACAGATTGTCCAGCTGTTCGCGCGAAGTGGCGCGGACGGTGACGGTCAGCGACAGGTACTTGCCTTGGCGGCTCTTGCGCATCTCCATCGTGGCGGCGTCGAAATCGGGCGCATGGTGCAGAACCACGCCCATCACCGACTGCGCGAAACCGGGTTGCGTCAGCCCCATGATCTTGATCGGGAAGTCGCAGGGAAAGGCCAGCAGCGACTCGGGTTCATCAGGCTTGGGCATCGGCTGGGGCACGCATTACCGTGCGCTTGTAGTCCTGGTACAGCTGATACATGCGCGCGGCCACTGGGCCGGGCTTGCCCGCCCGTTCCCCGTGGCCCACCGGTTTGCCGTCCAGTGTCGAGATCGGCAGCACTTCCTTGGTCGAGGAGGTGAGCCAGAGTTCGTCCGCGTCGCGCACCTCGGCTTCGGCCACCTGGCGGATTTCCAGCGGCAGCCGGTTCGCGCGCGCGAGCTCGACGACCACGTCGTAGGTGATGCCGGGAAGGATGAAATTGGTTTTGGGCGGGGTAATGATGACGCCGCCCTTGACCAGGAAAATGTTGCTCGCCGAGCCCTCGGTGAGGAGCCCATCGCGCAGCAGCACCGATTCCACCGCGCCCTGATCCACGGCGGCCTGGCGCAGGAGGCAATTTGCAAGCAGCGACACTGATTTGATGTCGCAGCGCAGCCAGCGGTTGTCGGCGACCGTGACCGCCGCCACGCCAAGGTCGCGGTGGCTCTGCGGCGGCGTGACGAGGGGATTGGCCATCATGAACACGGTCGGCTTCACCCCCTTGGGGAAAGCATGGTCGCGCGGCGCCACGCCGCGCGTCACCTGCAGGTACACCCCCTGGTCCTCCCAGGGATTCCTCGCGACGATTTCGCGCACCAGCTCGCTCCACCGGTCGGGGCTGTAGGGATTGGCGATGCGCACCGCATCGAGGCTGGATTGCAGGCGCACGAGGTGTTCGCGCAGGCGGAACGGATGACCCGAGTAGGAAGGAATCACTTCGTACACGCCGTCGCCGAAAATGAAGCCGCGGTCGAGCACGGGAATCTTCGCCTGCTCGATCGGCATCCATTCGCCATTGAGGTAGACCATCTGCATCTCCTGCTGTGTCGTTGCGGCGGCGAAGCCAGAAGAATCTGTCGACGCCGAAAAGCCTGTGGTCTCAGGACCCTCTTGCCGTTGTCACTTGAACCAGAGCCGCATGCCGTCCCAGGCACGGCCGAAAAATCCGGCGATCTCCACGCTTTGCAGCGCCACCACCGGATACTCGCCCAGCAGCTTGTCCTGCAGCGTAACCTTGACCACGCCCACCTTCTGTCCGACGCCGATAGGCGCCACCAGCGGCTGCATGCTCACCAGATCCGCTTTCAACTGATCGGCCAGTCCGCGCGGCACGCTGATGTAGAAGTCGGTCAGGAACCCGGCCTTGAGCCGGCTCTCGGTCCCCTTCAACACTTCCAGCGTGCTCACCGCCTGGCCCTTATCGTACAGCTTTACCGAATCGTAGAACTGGAAGCCGTAGTTCAGCAGTTTCTGGCTTTCCTGCGCCCGCCCGCTGTCGGAGTTCGCGCCCAGTACCACCGACAGCAGGCGCCGCGCGCCGCGCTTGGCCGACGCAATCAGGCAGAAACCGGCGTTTTCAGTATAGCCCGTCTTCATGCCGTCCACGTTCGGATCCAGCCAAAGCAGGCGGTTGCGGTTGGGCTGGGTGATGTTGTTGTAGCGGTACTCGCGCAGCGAATACAGCGGGTAATTCTCGGGGAAATCGCGGATCAGCGCCGCGGCAAGCAGCCCCAGGTCGTACGCAGTCGAGTAGTGCTTGGGGTCGGGCAGGCCGCTCGCGTTGGTGAAGCTCGTATCCTTCATGCCAAAGCGCTGCGCCTCGCGGTTCATCATCTGCACGAACACTTCCTCGGACCCGGCGACGGCTTCGGCGAGCGCGATGCAGGCGTCGTTGCCGGACTGCACGATCATGCCGCGCATCAACTCTTCGACGGTCACCGGCTTTTTGGGCTCGATGAACATGCGCGAGCCCTCGGCCTTCCACGCGCGCTCCGACACCGGCACGGGTTGCGCAAGCTGGATTTGCTTTTGCTTTAACGCCGCAAAAGTCAGATAGGCGGTCATCAGCTTGGTCAGCGAGGCGGGTTCGACGCGCTCGTTCGCGGCTTGCGCGGCGAGCGCCTGCTGGCTGTGATAATCCAGCAGCAGATAAGAGCGGGCGGCAATGGCCGGGGGCGATGGAACTGCCGGACTGGGCGACTGGGCGAACGACGCGGCGGCGAGACCGAGCGACAACAGGAACAGAAAAGAGCGCATGACTTCCGGAAAACTCTGATTATAGCAAGCGTTAGCGCATAGCCGGCGGCAGGCGCCGCGTTCAGCGCGCGTCGTCGGCGTCGCGATAGCAGCGCACCGCGGCGCGCAGAAAATCCAGCTGCGCGCGAAAGTTCGTGCAGCCTTTGCAGACCATGAGGTGCAGCATCACGCTCCAACGCTCGCCGCGTCCGAGCGGACGCTCCTGGGCTTGCGACAGCAGTTCGCTGACTTCTTTACACGTTCGCATAGGCGGGACGGA
>JADGRR010000601.1 GCA_017880745.1 Burkholderiales bacterium | reverse complement strand
GCGATAGCAGACGGAAGATTAGGAATAGCGAAAAGAAGAAAGGAAGCCTCACATGGCTGAGCAACAACCCATTCAGGTCCCGTTGGACGAAAACCAGATCATCGCCGAGCGCCGCGCCAAGCTCGCCGCGCTGCGCGAACAAGGCAATGCGTTCCCGAACGACTTCGAGCGCCAGGATCTGGCCGCGGACCTGCACGCGGCGCATGACGGGAAGTCCAATGAAGAGCTCGAAGCCGCGCCCGTGATCGCGGTGGTTGCCGGGCGCATGCTGCTCAAGCGCGTCATGGGCAAGGCCAGCTTCGCCAGCATCCAGGACCTCAGCGGAAAGGATATGGACGGCCGCATCCAGCTCTACATCACCAACGACCTGGCCGGCCAGTCGGTGCACGAGGCGTTCAAACACTGGGACCTGGGCGACATCCTCGGTGCGGAAGGGACCTTGTTCAAGACCAAGACCGGCGAGCTGTCGGTGCGCGTACTGAAGCTGCGCCTGCTGACCAAGTCGCTGCGGCCGCTGCCGGAGAAGTTTCACGGCCTCACCGACCAGGAGCAGCGCTACCGCCAGCGCTATGTCGACCTGATCACCAACCCCGAGGCGCGCAAGGTGTTCAGCGTGCGCAGCCGCATGATCCAGGCGATCCGCGCCTTCATGGTGGCGCACGGTTACCTCGAAGTCGAAACGCCGATGATGCACCCGATCCCGGGCGGCGCCGCGGCCAAGCCCTTCGCCACGCATCACAATGCGCTCGACATGCAGTTGTTCCTGCGCATCGCGCCCGAACTGTATTTGAAACGCCTGGTGGTGGGCGGCTACGAGAAGGTGTTCGAGATCAACCGCAATTTCAGAAACGAGGGCATCTCCACCCGGCACAATCCCGAATTCACCATGATCGAGTTCTACGAGGCCTATCGCGACTACCGCTACCTCATGGACTACACTGAAAAACTGCTGCGGACGGTGGCGCAGGAGGTGCTGGGCACCACCGACCTGCCCTATGCCGAGCACACGGTCGACCTGGGCGTGCCGTTCGAGCGGCTCACCGTAGTGCAGGCGATCTGCAAGTACCACCCGCAGATCAGCGCGGCCGAGCTTGCCGACCGCGACTACCTCACGCGGGCGCTGAAGAGGCTCGGCGCCGACGTCTCGCGCGCGCACGGCCTCGGTTCGCTGCAGCTCATGCTGTTCGAGGAGACCACCGAGACCCTGCTGATCCAGCCGACCTTCATCATCGATTATCCGGCCGAGGTGTCGCCACTCGCGCGCCGCAACGACCATAACCCGGAGATCACCGACCGCTTCGAGCTGTATATCACCGGGCGCGAGATGGCTAACGGTTTTTCCGAACTGAACGATCCGGAGGATCAGGCAGCGCGCTTCGCCGAGCAGGCAAAGCAGAAGGAAGCAGGCGACGAAGAGGCCATGTATTACGACGCCGATTACATTCGCGCGCTGGAGTACGGCCTGCCGCCCACCGCCGGCGAAGGCATCGGCATCGACCGGCTGGTCATGCTGTTCACCAACAGCGCCAGCATCCGCGACGTGATTCTGTTCCCGCACATGCGGCCAGAGTAGCAAACACGCGGGCCCGGGCCGGTTACAAATAGTCACAATTGCTCACAGATTCCGCGGTGCTTTGCTGTCAACATTGCTGTCACAGATGCGTTTCTGGCAGTGCGCATCCAACAACATGGAGAAAACAATGGAAACCACAGCGACCCGACGCATGCACCCGCTGACCGCGATCGCGGCAGTGTCAGTCACCCTGTTCAGTCTGGTCGGCATCGGCGCCATCACCGGACTGATCCCGACCAGCCACAGCCAGTCTGCCCAGACACAGGCGACCAAGCCGGCTGAAGAGCCTTCGAGGCTTGCAGCCGCGGCTCAACCGGCACAGACCGTCGCCACGGTGACCGAGTCCACGCCGGCCGACAAACCTGTCGTACACAAGGCCGCCGCAAGGCACACCAAGCCTGCGGAAAAAGCAACGAAACCTGCCGAAGAGGCGGTGAAATCGGTGAAGGACGACGCTCCGGTCACGGTCGCGCAAAATACCCCGCCACCGGTGTATGGACCGCCGCCGGGGTATGTACCCCCGCCTGCGATCGAGCCGCCGAAGCCGATATGTTATGACTGCGGCGTGATCGAATCCGTACGCGAAATCGAGAAGAAAGGCGAAGGCACTGGTTTGGGCGCGGTCGCGGGCGGGGTCGCCGGTGGCCTGCTGGGGCGCCAGACCGGCGCCGGCCATGGACGGGACGCCATGACCGTGCTCGGCGCGATTGGCGGCGCGGTTGCCGGCAACGCGATAGAGAAGAACGTGAAAAAAGTGAAAAGCTACGAGATCGCCATCCGCTTCGAAGATGGCACCAGCCGCCGCATCACTCAGGACAACCCGCCCGCCTGGCGCTCAGGCGACCGGGTGAGGTTCGTGAACGGCGTCATCACACGTAGCAACTAGTACTACGATGGGTTAGTTTCGAAGCCTATGCCTTGTAGGAGCGAGCGTGCTCGCGAACTGCGTGGTTCGCGAGCAAGCTCGCTCCTACAAG
>JADGRR010000600.1 GCA_017880745.1 Burkholderiales bacterium | reverse complement strand
AAAAAAGGGATTGCTTTCCATTCGCATTTTATGCATATAATTCGCTCCGGGCTGACGAGCCCGAACAATCCACCACACAGAAGGAGGAATACGCCATGGCCTGGAATAAACCCGCTTACACAGAAATGCGCTTTGGGTTCGAAGTGACGATGTATATCTGCACTCGCTGACGCGAAGCGTGCAATCAAAAAGCCGCGGCCTGCCGCGGCTTTTTTTATTGTCGTTTTGGTTCTTCGAGGACTCGCCGTTCGCTCAGCGCCCGCGAATTCTTGTCATTGCGGAAAACGATTTTCCGCACGTCGGGCTGGGGCTCCGCCGCGCGTAGCACGGCTTCCTCGATCACATGGTGGTGCGGCGAGAGATCGCATGCCGGGTCGGCATTGGTGGCGTCGCCGGTAAGCAGGTAGGCCTGGCAGCGGCAGCCGCCGAAATCCTTGCTTCTTTCCGGACAGGTCTTGCACGGCTCCTTCATCCAGGCATCGCCGCGGTAGGCGTTGAAACCGGGCGACTCGTTCCAGATCCAACTCAGTTCCGCTTCACGCACATTGGGGAAGGTGAGCCCCGGCAACTGGCGCGCTTCATGGCAAGGCAGGGCGACGCCGTCGGCGGTGATGGTGAGGAAGACCGAGCCCCAGCCGTTCATGCAGGCCTTGGGGCGCTTGGCGTAATAGTCGGGAACGACGAAGAACACCCGCATCTTGTCGCCGACGCGCTGGCGGAAGGCGTTGGTGACGGCCTCGGCGCGTTCGACTTGCTCGCGCGTCGGCAGCAGCAGGTCGCGATTCACCATGGCCCAGGCGTAGAACTGGGTATTGGCAAGCTCGAGATACTCGACTCCCATGGCCTCGGCCATGGCCAGGATCTGCTCGATGTGGTCGATATTGAGACGATGCAGCACCACATTGAGCACGGTCGGATAGCCGTAGGCGCGCACCACCTTGATGACTCGCGCCTTCAAATCGAAGGTACGGGTATGGGTGAGGAAATCGTTGAGCTCCTGCGTCGAATCCTGGAACGACAACTGAATGTGGTCGAGGCCGGCGTCCTTGAACGCCTTGATGCGCTGCTCCGTAAGGCCGACACCGGAGGTGATCAGATTGGTGTAATAGCCGAGTTGGTGCGCCTCGGCGACGAGGATTTCGAGATCGTCCCGCACCAGCGGCTCGCCACCGGAGAAGCCGAGCTGCGCCGCGCCCAGCTTGCGCGCCTCGCGCAGCACGCGCAGCCATTCCTCTGTGGTCAGCTCCTCGCCGTAGCGGGTGTAGTCCACGGGGTTGTAGCAGAACACGCAGTGCAGCGGGCAGCGGTAAGTGACTTCAGCCAGCAGCCACAGCGGCGGGCCGCAACGCGCACTTGCACTTTCAGTAGCGGATCCAGCGATTGCCATGGGCCACCTCCAGAAATTCGAGCACGTCGCCGCCAAGGCCGCTGGCCTGGAACTTGGCCTCCAGGGCAGCGACAATCGCCGCTACGTCGCGCTCGCCGTCGCACAGTTTGAGGATTTCCCCGGCGCTCTGGTTGAGCTTGATCATGCCCTCGGGGTAGAGCAGGACATGGCATTGCTGCGCCTCTTCCCACTGGAACCGGAACATCGAAGCCAAGGCCGGGACCGAGTGCAGGCTTGGGGTCGCGTCAGCCATTTTTCACGTCCACCTTGCAGTAGCCGAGCATCATAGCATCGAGCATGGACCACAGCAGGTCGAGCTTGAATTGCAGGATGTCGAGTGCGCGCTCCTGCTGCTCGCGGGTTTTGAAATAATCGAGGGTGACGCCTAGGCCGTGCTCGACGTCGCGCGGCGCCTGGGTGAGGCGGCCGCGGAAATACTCGTAGCCTTCCGCTTCGATCCAGGGATAGTGCCGCGGCCAGGCATCCATGCGCGCCTTGTGGATTTTTGGCGCGAACAGTTCGGTGAGCGAGGAGCACACCGCCTCCTGCCACGGCGCGCGGCGCGCGAAATTGACATAGGCGTCGACCGCGAATCGCACCCCGGGCAGCACCTGCCTGAGCGAGGTGATATCCTCGCGCTTCATGCCGCAGGCCTCGCCGAGGCGAATCCAACCGTCGATGCCGCCCTCCTCGCCCTGGCTGCCGTCGTGGTCGATAATGCGCTGGATCCATTGCCGGCGCACCTCGCGCTCCGGGCAGTTGGACAGGATCGCCGCATCCTTGATCGGAATGCTGATCTGGTAATAGAAGCGGTTGGCGACCCAGCCCTGGATCTGCTGCTGGTTGAGTTTGCCTTCGTTCATCATCACCTGGAACGGATGATGGATGTGGTAGCCCGCACCCTTTTCGCGCAGCTTCTGTTCAAACTCCTCGCGTGTCCATGGCGTAGTTACGCTCATTTTTCCCTCTTCCCTAAATGATGACTTTCATCCCGTCGTGGGCAACCTCGATGCGATGCGCAGCGAGTTGTGCGCGCTGCGGCGAATCCTCGTCGAGGATCGGATTGGTGTTGTTGATGTGGATCAGAATCTTGCGCGCCTTGCTGAACCCCGCCAGGGCCGCGATCATGCCATCTTCGCCGGACTGCGGCAGGTGGCCGATTTCGC
>JADGRR010000081.1 GCA_017880745.1 Burkholderiales bacterium | reverse complement strand
CATTGCACGTGGTCGTGCACACCCAGGGTGTGATCGTGGGGTCGATCGCCATGGCGCACTTGCCAGGCGTCGCGGTAGGCGGGCGTTTCGTCGGAATAGGGCGCGACGATGCGCGCATGCAGCGGATCGTCGCTTCGGAAATTGAAATCGGCGGTGAGTATGGCCGACGCCGGTCGCGGCCTGGTCTCAAACGGCCCGCCCTCTTTCTGCGCATGGCTGCCGTCGCCGCGGTGCGCGGCGGCCTCGGCATGCAATTCGCGCAGGCGGTTCACCTGCTGCCTGCGCTGCATCTCCGAATAGTATTCGAGGTGGGTGGTCGTCACCCGTACCGGTCCAAACGGCGCGGCGAGCACCGCCTCCAGCGCGATGCGCTGCATGCTCGGCACGGCCGGGTCGGCCGGCCAGGGCAGCAGATGCGCGAATACCTGGATCACCGGATAGCGCGTGAGGATCAGGTTGCCGAACTGGCGCCGCCTGCCCTCGGCGCTAAGCACGTCGACTGCTATCCCCTCCACGGCGGTGAATCCGGGCAACAGCCCGCCGAGCAGGCCGAACTGGTCCTCGCCGGAGGATCCGGGAAGATCGGAATAATTGCGCGCCACTTCCTGGAAGCAAAGAACGTCGAAATCGGCCATTTCGCGGCAGACATCGACAATGCGCTTCGGGTCCACGCGGCCGTCGCAGCCGCGGCAGGACTGGATGTTCCAGGTTATTAGATTCATGCCGGATATAAGCTGTTTTTGTTGAGTTGTGTTAAATATTGCCGGTCCAGGACAGCGTCCAGCGGTGCAGACTAGTCATGGCCCGCGCGCAAGGGCCGCGAGGGCAACGCCGGTTCCCATTGTAGTCCCTTGCCCAGCGCGTCGAGAGCCGCTCACGCCAACGCGGCTGCGGGAGGATAACCTCGATAGCTAGTAAGGTATTACGCATTGGCAATCTTTCCGAGCTGAGACTAGACTTGGTGTTGGACGAATTCGAACTGATCGCGATCGCCGTTGCCGCGTTAGCCGTGCCCCTGCGTCGCGCAAGCGAGGTGGAAAAATGATATGGAAAGACGAGTATGCCCTCGGCATACAGGAAATCGACACGCAGCACGAATCGTTGATCGAGTTCATCACCGAATTCGAGAAAGCGGTCGAGGGCAGAGCGCACTGGAATTCGGTGCAGCCGCTAATAGCGCGGGCAAGGGAGTCCGTGAAATCTCACTTCGCTGTAGAAGAGTCTTTGATGCAGATAGTCGATTATCCCGAATTCGCCGCTCACCGCGCCGAACACCGGCATATAGTCGAGCAATTTGCAGTTCTCGAGCAACGGGTTCTGCGCCAGGAGATGAACGGAGAGTTGCTGCCGTCGGTGCACGCTTGGCTATTCCGTCACACTATCGACAGCGATCAGCCCTTTGCCCGATACGCGATCGGCAACCGTGGCGATCCGGGACGCATCGATACCGAATGAACTGGCAGCAACCGGGGAGCCCGAGGCATGGACTGGATTTCGTGGGACCACACACTCAAGACCGGACACGCGAAGATGGACGCCGACCACAAGGCGCTGGCAGAACTCTTCAATTTGCTGCCCCACGCCCTGGAGCAAGGCAAAGGCAAGGACTTTTGCGTCAAGGTGCTCGACGACGTCATCCGGCATGCAACAACGCACTTCGACCTGGAACGGCAGCTGATGGCGCAGCATCGTTATCCCAAGACCGCGCAACACACGGCTGAACATGCGATGCTGATCGAGCAGGCGCTTCATTACAAAGCCACCTTCGACGTCGACGCCAGCGGATCACGTATCGCGTTGGCGCGGTTCCCGGAAGTTTGGCTGGGTTTTCACATTCTGTTCTCGGACAAGGAATTGGCGAATTTTCTTGCGCGCGTCGATTGATTGCCGCATGCAGCACAGACCAACATGAGACTCTGGACGACCCTGCTCGCGACCATGCTGCTGGCGGCGTGCGCGTCCTACAGCGGATCCGGGCTCAGGCCCGGGGAGGCGCGCCTGGAGGACGTGCAGGCCTTGATGGGGCCGCCCGCGATGCGCTGGCAGGAGCCTGACGGTTCGGTCCAACTGGCGTATGCGCGCGGTCCGCTAGGGTTTCACACCTTCATGGTGAAGCTTGGGCCGGACGGACGCCTGCAGGACATTGCGAATGTCCTTGAAGAAAAAGGTTTTGCGCGCGTCCGCGCGCGGATGACGAAAGACGAGGTGCTGCGTGTGCTCGGCCCGCCCGATTTCAGCCGCAGCGTCTATTTCAAGGCCCGCGACGAACTGGTGTGGGATTGGCGCTACTGCCAGATTTTCGGAGATCCCGCGCGTTTCCTGGTGTTGTTCGACGGCGCATCCGGCACCGTGCGCAGCACCATGACCCAGCCTGAATATTTTGGCCGCCCGTTGTTTCGGGAGCATTGCAGTCGCTGACCGCGGCCCGCCGCCATGCATGCCGGCTACGGCGTGACCGGGAACGCATAGCAGTTCTTGGCAAAACACCAGGGATCCATTCAGGCCAATCGATCGGCGAAGGGCATGGTCGCGCGAGTATTGGACCCTAAGCTCGGCGCCGTCGCGCGGGTTTCATTCGCGCCGGCGGTGATTCTGCGCGCCAGGACGCGACCGCCGCAAGATAACGCTCCGGTTTCGCGCGCACGATGTCGACCGCACCCGAGTAAATGCCGCCGGCGCCGCCGTCCAGCGATATCGCCTGACCTTCGCGCAGCACCTTGCCGCCGATGCTGCAGCTGCGCTTGGCGAGGTCGATGCCGAGTTCGCGGCATCCGACCAGGCATACCTTGCCCATCTGCCGCGCCACCACGGCCGCATGCGCCGTGCGACCGCCGCGCGCGGTGAGTATGCCGGCGGCACTGGCGATTCCGGCAACGTCTTCGGTCGACGTATCCTCGCGCACCAGGATGACCGACTTTCCGGCTGCCGCGCGCCGGCGCGCCGCCTCGGAGTCGAGCGCAATTTCACCCACAGCGACACCGACGCCGGCGGAGATTGCCTGCGCCAGCGGCGCCTGACCGTCCTTGGCGCGGATCGATTCGGTCTGGATCGCTTCCAACTTGTAGCCCTCCAGCCGCTCCAGCGCCGGGGCTGGCTCGAGCAGGCCTTCTGCGACCATTTCGACCGCAATCCGCAGCGCCGCGAGCGGCGTGCGTTTGCCATTGCGCGTCTGCAGCATGAACAGTTGCCCGTTCTGCACCGTGAACTCGAACTCCTGCAGGTCGCCGAACTCGGCCTCGAGGCGCTTGCGCATGGCTTCGATTTGCTGCATCACCTCGGGCAGCAGCGCGCCGATTTGCGCGCGGTCGCCGACCTCGTGCCGGCCCGAGACCACGTCGTCGCCTTGGGCGTTGAACAGAAAATCCATATACAGCGCGTTCTCGCCTGTCGCCGGATCGCGGGTAAAGGCGACCCCGGATCCCGAGGTGCCGCCGCTGTTGCCGTACACCATGGTCTGCACGCAGACCGCGGTGCCGGCCACACCGTGAAGATGGTGGATGCGGCGATACTCGAGCGCTTTCTTCGCCGACCAGGAACGGAACACCGCCTCCACCGCCGCGACGAGCTGATCGAGCGGCGCCTGCGGAAAACTCTCGCCGCTGAGCTCGCGGTAAAGTTCCAGAGAATCGGCGGCGAGTTCGCGCAGCGCCACGAAGTCGAGCTCGCTCGCGCTCGCGAGGCGCGCCGCCTTCAGCTGCCGCGCGAGCGCCTCGTCGAACGCATCCGGCTTGGCGCCATGCACCACTTCGGCGAATGACTGGATCAGTCTGCGGTAGGAATCCCAGGCGAGACGCGGATTGCCGGTCATGCGCACCAGCCCCGCCACGGTGGCGTCGTTGAGGCCGACATTGAGCACCGTGTCCAGCATCCCCGGCATGGACACCGCCGCGCCGGAGCGCACCGACACCAGCAGCGGCCGGCGCTCGCCGCCGAAGCTCAAGCCCGACGAGCGCTCGAGCTCGCGCAGATTGCCGCGCAGCAAGTCGCGGAAGCCTTCGGGCAGCGCGCCCTTGGCTGCATAGTAGTCGCGACAGAACGCCGTGGACAGCACGAACGCGGCCGGCACCGGCATGCCGACGGTCGCCATGCGAGCGAGGTTGTAGGCCTTGAAGCCCATCTCCTCGGGCGAAGCGCCGGCCGCAAGCGCGGCACCCGCGCCGATCAGGTACACCCGCCGTTCGCCACCCTTGCCGCCGCGCCGCTTGCGTGAGGCCATGACTAGCTCGCCACCACCGCGCCCATCACATGGTCGCGCAGCACCATGCCGCTATGCATCAGCGCATCGGCGGCCTCCTCCAGATTGCGCGCGACTTCGGCGACCACGAACAGGCCGCGGGCATCGCTTTCGGAGGCGAGCAGCGCCGACTTGATCGAGCGCTGCGCCTGGTCGCTCTCGTGCTCGACGGTGGTAATACGGTGCACCGCCTCGAGAAAATCGCGCATGTCGTCACGGTCGCCGCCGCGGCGCACGTAGCGCGCCGTGGTCAGCGCCTTCAGGTATTCCTGCGCGCCGCCCACCAAGAGGTCGGCCAGCGCGCGCAGGCGCGCATGCGCATCCTCGGGCGCGGTGCGAGGCGGGAACAGGGTGAAATGGAATGCCGCTTCTTCGAGGCTGTCAGCGACGTCGTCGGCAGCTTCGAGCAGTTCCTTGAAAAACACCGCGCCGGCCGAATGGTCGACTGCGGCGCGCACCTGGTTCAGGAGGCTGTCGGCGGCCGACTCCCAGGCCTTGGCGCGCTCGGCAATGCGCGCGAGGCCGCCGTTGGCGCTGGCAAGCTGCAGCTGCAGCACGCCGTCGCGCACGGCGGAAGCGAGCTCGACCAGCAGCGCCGCGTGCTCGCAGGCGAGCTCGAACAGGTCGCGCTCGGCGCTGTGGAAGTAGTTCGCCAGCTCGGCCCGCACCTCGTCGCGGATCAGCGAATCGGGCTTGGCCGTCAGCACGCCTTCGGCGCAGGTGCGGACCACGAATTTCAGGAACGCCAGCGCGCGCTCGCGGCCCAGCATGTCGCGCAGGTCCTCGCCGAAGCGCGGCGGTCCCTTGATCGCAAACTGCATCGCGTCGTAGATCAGCGTATCGCCGCCGACCTTGAGGAAGGCCATGTGGCCGTAGCCGTTGTCCGCCGCCCACTTGAGCACCGCAATGCCGTCGCGCTTGCGCACAAAGGGGCGCAGGCGCTTGCGCGCGCGGTTCCAGTCGATCAGGAACACCACGCGCGAACCGAGGAATGCCAGGTATTGCGCGAGCTGCTCGCGATCACGCGCCTTGAAACCCCCGACGCACAGGTGGTAGATGCCGCCCTCGTTCAGCCCGCTCTCGCGGCGCGAGCGGGTTTCCTCCCATTCGACCGCGAATTTCTCGAACAGGCTCTGGAAGAACAACAGCCGGTCCAGATGCACGTCGGAATAGGTGACCGTGGCGCCAAGGCCCTCGACGTGCACCACCAGCACGTGCGCATCGGTGGTGCCGATATCGTTCTGCAGCACCAGCTTCTTGCCGCTCACGGTGGCCGTAGTGCCGAGTCCGGGGTGGTCGAGTTTGAGCGCCTGGGTTGAGTTCAAGCCGCGCATGAACGAACGCACCAGATCCTTTTCCGGGGCGTGCAGGCCGTAGACGCGCGCGCCATCCACGCTCTCGCGCGACAACTCCCCCTGCAGCTGGTTGAGCGCCCTGTGCAGGTCCATGACCAGCAAATGGGCAGTATCGCCCTGCTTGCGCTCGCCCGAAGTCAGGGCGGAAATCAGCGCAGCAGGCACGAGGTCCTTGCGCACCCCGCGCATGAGCTTTGTCGCACTCGCCACCCGCTTGCGATATTCGTCCGCGCCGCTGTCCATGCCGAGCTGCCGCGCCAATTCGACCGGCGCCAGCATCTCGGCGAGGCAGGTGCCGATGCGACCGAGCAGCGCCGCCGCGCCGGGAATGCGGCAGCGGCCGCCCGGCAGGCCGCGGCTCGCTGCGATCACGCCGTCGAACTCGGTATCGGAAACGCCGCTCGCTTCGCGCTCGCGCTGCAGATCAGGCGGATTCGCCGCAGGCTGCTCGCACTGTTCCCTGGCCAGCTGCAGCAGGGTGAAGAAATATTTCACCCGGTCGTTCGCCGCCAGCCCGCTTTGCACCAGGTCTGGCAGGAGCAGCTGCTTCTCGCCGAGCGAGCCGATAATTTCCTGTTTTGTGCTCATGTGACCGTCTCGAGAGCCCCCGGAGTCCGCGCCAGTACTGTCCGTACCCATGATGCCGCTGCCGCGGTGGCGGCGATTGATTAAAGTCAAACAATGCCGCCGGATGAATCTGCCCGCGGCCGTGGCGGGCTTGCCCGTCCCAAAACGCGTAATATCCGGCTGTCATCAAAACAATACCAAGGCGTTGGCAGGAGTGGGGTCCGTAATGTTCTTTCGGAACATGAACAATCGCAGGCCCGCGGCGTGCGGGGAGCGCAGCGGCGCGGCAGGTATCGTTCGCTGCGTAGCGGAGAACTAGGTGGCGACCGCCGAAATCGCCCTTGAACGTGTCTCCAAGCATTGGGGCGCCACCCGCGCCGTCGACGACATCAGTTTCGAGGTTCCGCCGCACCGCTTCGTGGTCCTGCTCGGCCCTTCCGGCTGCGGCAAATCGACGACCTTGCGCCTGATCGCCGGTCTCGAGGAAGTCACCTCAGGCAGGATACTCATTCATGCAGCCGACGTGACCGCGCTGCCTCCGTCGTCGCGCCGGCTTTCCATGGTGTTCCAGTCCTATGCGCTGTTTCCGCACCTCTCCGTGGCCGAGAACATCGTCTTCGGCCTGAAGGTGCGCCGCGTCGACCCGGCCGCGCGCCGCGAGCGCTTGAGCCGCGTCGCCGCTCTGGTCGGCTTGGCCGACTTGCTGGAGCGCAAGCCGGCGCAACTCTCAGGCGGGCAGCGCCAGCGTGTCGCCCTGGCCCGCGCCATTATTGCGGAGCACCCGATCTGCCTGATGGACGAGCCGCTTTCAAACCTGGATGCACGTCTGCGCCACGACATGCGCATTGAAATCCATTCGCTGCAGCGCCGCCTGGGGATGACCGTCGTCTATGTCACGCACGATCAGGTCGAGGCGATGAGCATGGCGGACCACATCATCCTCATGCGCGACGGGCGCATCGAGCAGGAAGGGGAGCCCGACGAACTCTACTCGCGGCCGGTGTCGACCTTTGCCGCCGGATTCATCGGCACGCCGCCGATGAACCTGCTCGAACTCGTCGATGGCGCCGGAGGAGCGGCAATTGCGGGCGGCGACGGCAGGGCCGTCCTGCATGGCAGCGGGGCGGGGCTCACGCTGGGTGTGCGCCCGGAGGACATCCGCTTCTCCGGAACCGCAGGCGTGCCGGCGCGCCTGGTCAATGCCGAATATCTGGGCGCCGACACCATCGTCACCGCGCGCATCGGGGCACAATCCTTGCTGGTGCGCGTGGCCGGGCGCGTGCGCGTCGATGCGGAGCAACCGGTGCACCTCGGCTGGCGCAGTCGCGACGCGCACGTCTTCGACACACAATCCGGCAGCCGCATGGAGGGGCGCGAAGCGATCACGACGGAGCAGGTCTAGCGCCGTGCTTGCAGCTGCAATGATTATGGCGTCAAATGTGCCGGTGCAGGCGAAACGCTGCATGCTTCCACCGCGAATGAATATCGGTCGCGCCGGCCGTTACCGGCGCTGCAAATGGGGGGCTTTTCCGTGAAGCACGTTGTCACTCGTTTCATGATGTCCATGGCCGCGGTATTGGGCCTGTTGTGCGCCGGGCCGGCCGGCGCGGCCGGGCCGGTCGAGTTGAACATGTACTATCCGATCGCGGTCGGCGGGGCGCTCACCAAGCTGGTCGACGACCTGGTCGCCGGATTCCAGAAGGAGAACCCGGACATCAAGGTCAATGCCATCTACGCCGGCAACTACGACGACGCGCGCATCAAGGCGCTCGCCGCGCTGAAGAGCGGCAAGCCGGCGCAGCTTTCGGTGCTGTTCTCGATCGACATCTACGAACTCATCGAGCAGGACGCCATCGTCGCCTTCGACGACATCGCCAAGACCGCCGAGGAAAAGGCGTGGCTGAAGAGTTTCTACCCGGGTCTGATGTCGAACGGCACCTTCAAGGGCAAGGTCTACGGCATCCCGTTCCAGCGCTCTACCATCGTCATGTACCACAACAAGGACGCGTTCCGGGAAGCCGGGCTCGATCCGAACAAGCCGCCGTCAAACTGGACGGAAATGGCCGAAATGAGCAAGAAACTGGTCAAGCGCGACGCCGCCGGCCAGGTGCAGCGCTGGGGCGTGATGGTTCCGTCGACCGGCTACGCCTACTGGATGTTCCAGGCGTTCGCGATGCAAAACGGGCAGGTGCTGATGAACCCCAATGGCGACCGGACCTATTACGACAATCCGGCGGTGATCCAGTCGCTGCAGTACTGGTACGACCTCAGCCACAAGTATAACGTCATGCCCAAGGGCACGGTCGAATGGGGCACGCTGCGCGCCGACTTCCTCGACGGCAAGACCGCCATCATGTGGCACACCACCGGCAACCTGACTGCGGTCAAGGACGCCGCCAAGTTCGATTTCGGCGTGAGCATGCTGCCGGCCGCGAAGCGGCGCGGCTCGCCCACCGGCGGCGGCAACTTCTACATCTTCAAGAAGACCACGCCCGAAGAGCGGGTTGCGGCGATGAAGCTGATCCGCTACCTCACGGCGCCGGAGCAGGCGGCGAAATGGAGCATCGGCACGGGTTACCTCGCCACCTCGCAGTCGGCCTACGACACCAAGACCATGAAGGACTACGCGACGGGCTTCCCCTACGCGCTGGTGGCGCGCGACCAGCTGCCGTTTGCCACGGCCGAGCTCTCGACCTTCCAGACCGGGCGCGTGCGCAAGCTGCTCGATGACGCGATCCAGTCGGTGCTCACCGACAAGGCCACGCCGGATGCGGCGCTGAAGGCGGCGCAGGCGCAGGCCGATCCGCTGCTGCGCCGCTACCGCTCGGCGAACTAATCCACCCGCGCGCGGCCGCGGCAAGCCGGCGCGGCTGGTTTCTCAATGCACCGCACGCTCCTGGTCCACGTCTACGGCTGGCTGCTCCTGCTGCCGGCCGCGGTGCTGCTGGTCGCCTTCACCCATTACCCCGCGGTCGCCTCGCTCGCACAGAGTTTCTACTCGCCGGCGAGCGCGCTTTATCCGAGCAAGTTCGTCGGACTAGACAACTACGCCGCGATGGCGGCCGACCCGGTGTTCTGGAAGGTGCTCAAGAACAACGTCTGGTTCGCCGTCGGCACCGTGCCGGCGAGCATCGTGATCGCCATCACCATGGCGCTGTGGGTCAACGGCCGGATTCCCGGGCGCGCCCTGGTGCGCATGGCCTACTTCA
>JADGRR010000599.1 GCA_017880745.1 Burkholderiales bacterium | reverse complement strand
TCAGGGATGTCACGCTCGCGGACTGGCTCAAGGGCGCGCAGGAACACAAGGGCTCGTGGTGGCCCGACTGGCGCGGATGGCTCGAGAGTATCGATGCCGAGATGGTGCCGGCGCGCGCGGTCGGCACCGACACGCTGCCTGCGATCGAAGACGCGCCCGGCAGTTACGTCCGGGTCCGCGCGTAGCGTTCGCCTGCGCGCTTGGCTATAACCGGCCGTCCCGCCGGGACGAGATTCGAAACTCGAATTAAGGGGAAACCAATGACGCGCGAACTGTTCTGGCTGACGCTGACGGTGATTCTAACCGGCTTGTTGTGGGTCCCGTATGTCCTCAACCGCTGTCAGGTTCGCGGCCTCTCCGGCGCCATGGCCAATCCGTCGCGCAACGACAAGCCGCACGCCGAATGGGCCACGCGCCTGATGTTCGCGCACGACAATGCGGTCGAAAACCTCGTGATCTTCGCGCCATTGGTGCTGATCCTGGCGCAGCTCGATTATTCGACCAAATGGACGGTTCTCGCCTGCGCGGTATATTTCTGGGCTCGCCTCGCGCATCTGATCGTCTACACGCTGGGCCTGCCGGTGTTCCGCACGCTGGCCTTCGCCGTCGGCTTCCTGGCGCAGGCCGTGCTGGCGCTGGCGATCTTCCAGCTGCTTTGAGAACCGCGAGAGCATGATCCGGAAAAGTGGACGCCGGTTTTCCGAAAAGATCATGTTCAAACAAGAAGATGACCGACGAGCATGATTCAACGCAGTTGAAACATGCTCCAGGGGTCAGGGGCTTTTCCGGGCCACAATGAACAGCATCGTCGCCTGTTCGTTGTCAAAGCCTTTGGTCTCTCCGGTCTCGATCGATAGCGAACTCCAACTGCCGGCGCTGGAATAGGTGGCCCTTAGCCAGTCCGGCGACGGATAATTGTAGTAGCGATTGAGCGTATCCCGCCCGTCGGCCTCTCCCGCCTTGAAGCTGGCATAGAAATGGCCGCCGGGCTTCAACGCGCGCCATATCAGTTCCAGCACCGGCGCCAGTTCCGGCCTCGGCACGTGCAGAAGGCACGCATTGGCCCAAACGCCATCATAGGCTTCGACCTTGTCGAGGTCATGAAACAGCAAGGTGTCGACCGGGCGGCCGAGGCGGCGCGATGCCTCGCTGGCCAATTCCGGCGACCCGTCGGTGGGACAAACGTCGAATCCCCTGGCAAGCATCTCCGCCGAATCGGCGCCGGCGCCGCATCCGAGTTCAAGGATCGTGGCCCCCTCATGAAGCAGCGCGAGAAAGCGGATCAGTCGCGTATGCTTGCCTTTCTCGCGCCCGGCATAGGCCTGCGCGTTGCTGCGGTAGAATTGAAGCGTCTCCTTGTCCACACTACCTCCGCTCATGGGAACAGCGCGATCTGCTCGAGACCCGTGGTCTCGGCAAAGCCGAACATCAGGTTCATGTTCTGGACGGCCTGTCCCGCCGAGCCCTTCACCAAGTTGTCGATCGTCGAGATCACGATGGCGCGGTTCTTGATGCGGTCGGCGATCACGGCGATCTGCACATAGTTCGAGCCGCGCACGTTCTGGGTCTGCGGGATCACGCCCTTTTTCGCGACGTGCACGAACGGTTCGTCCTTGTAGGCATCGGTCAGCGCAGCCCGCAAATCATCCGCGCTCGCGCCCCTGAGTTTGACATAGCAGGTACAGTACTCGCCCCGGCTCATCGGAATGAGATGCGGCGTGAAATTGACCGTCACATTGGCGCCTGCCGCGACGCCGATCTCCTGCTCGATCTCGGGCGAATGCCGGTGGGTGCCGACCGAATAGGCCGAGAGCCCCTCGCCCGCCTCGCTGAACAGCGTGTTCTGCTTGAGGCCGCGGCCGGCGCCGGTGATGCCTGATTTGGCGTCAATGACGATGTCGTCGACGTCGATCAGTTTTGCCCTGGCGAGCGGCACCATCGCCAGCAGCACCGCGGTCGGATAGCAGCCGGGACAGGCGACCAGCCGCGCCGCGGTGATTTGCTCGCGATAGAATTCGGTGAGGCCATAGACCGCCTCGCCTTGCAGGTTGGGCGCGCGGTGCTCGTGGCCGTACCATTGGGCGTACACGCCCATGTCGCGAAGCCGGAAATCCGCCGACATGTCGAGGATCTTGATGGCGGGATTGGCGGCCAGTACGGCGGCGATGATCTCCTGTGTGGTGCCGTGCGGCAGGCCGCAGAACACCGCATCGAGCTTGCTCCAGTCGACCTTTTCCCATTCCACCAGCCGCGGCAGGTCCAGCATGAAGAAATGCGGAAACACCTCCTCCATCGCCTTTCCGGCGTGGGTATTGGCTGTGAGCGCCGCTATCTCGACGTTCGGATGCCGCGCCAACAGGCGCACCGCGTCGGCGCCGGTGTAGCCGGAGGCGCCAAGGATGCCGATTTTCTTCTTCGTGTTCATCACATCGCTCCTTCGGGAGTCGTCTTAGCATCCGATTGTGTCGGCTGGTTCTCGGACAAATGCGGCCGCAGCGCACGCATTTCCTTTGCCAGCGCCTGCGCGGCGGCGTCCGGTTGCCGCGCCAGCGCGCCAGCTATGG
>JADGRR010000598.1 GCA_017880745.1 Burkholderiales bacterium | reverse complement strand
GGTCAGCTGCGGGTCGAGGTTGTGTGAAAACGCTCAAAACATCAAAATTCGGGGCGCCCACACCATTGCCGAGGTGCCGATCGCCGCTCCTAGGGCGTTTTATGAGGTCGACCTTATCGTTCATTCAGGATCGGGGTCGCCTTGAAGTGGGGCAACGCGAGGGATACGCCGCTCCGAAACGCCGCCGGCCCGGAGTCCCCGTAGAATACGCGGCATCGACAACGCTTGGAGAACGCGCATGCCGCCGGTCGCGGATAGCTATGACGTCGTCATTATCGGCGGCGGCCACAACGGCCTTACCTGCGCCTGCTATCTGGCTCAGGCCGGTCTCTCGGTCAGGGTGCTCGAACGCCGCGGCATAGTCGGCGGCTCCGCGGTGACGGAAGAGTTCCATCCGGGATTCCGCAACTCCACGGCAGCCTACACCGTCAGCCTGCTGAACCCGAAGGTCATTGCCGATCTCAACCTCGCACGGCATGGATTGAGGATCATCGAGCGGCCGATCGCAAACTTTCTGCCGCTGTCCGCGGAACCCGGTGCGTATCTCAAAGTTGGCGGGGGACTTGCTGCTACCCAGGCGGAAGTTGCGCGGTATTCGAAGCGCGATGCCGAACGCCTGCCCGCTTACTACGCCATGCTGGAGGAGGCGGCGCAGGTGCTGCGCAGGCTGTCGCTCGAAACCCCGCCCAATATCGGCGGCGGTCTCGCCGAAATTCTCCCCGCGCTTAAAGCGATGAGGGCAGTGAAAAGGCTTTCGCTGCCGGCCAAGCGCAATCTGCTCGCGCTGTTTGCAAAAAGCGCCGGCGATCTGCTCGACGCATGGTTCGAGTCGGCGCCGCTCAAGGCCGCGTTCGGCTTCGACGCCGTGGTCGGAAACTTCGCCAGTCCGTACGCGCCGGGTTCGGCCTACGTGCTGCTGCATCATGTATTCGGCGAAGTGAACGGCAGGCCGGGGCAGTGGGGCCACGCCATCGGCGGCATGGGTGCGATCAGCGAGGCGATGGCTGCGGAGGCGAGACTGCGTGGCGTCAGCATCGACTGCGACGCCGAAGTCGCGAAGCTCGTGGTCAGGGACGGGCGGGCGACAGGCGTGGTCCTGAGGGATGGCCGCGAAATCGCGGGGCGCGCGGTCGCGGCGAACGTGAATCCAAAACTGTTGTTTCTCGATCTTGTCGAACCACATCAACTCGAGCCGGATTTTCTCGAGCGAATGAAAAACTACCGCTGCGCCTCGGCGACGCTGCGCATGAATGTGGCGTTGTCCGAGTTGCCGCAGTTCGCCTGCCTGCCTGCAGCGGGAATACACCATCAATCGGGAATCATCATGGCGCCCTCGCTCGCCTACATGGAGAAGGCCTGGTTCGATGCGCGCAGCGGCGACATGGCGATGCAACCCATAGTGGAAATGCTGATCCCGAGCACGGTGGACGATACGCTCGCGCCGAAAGGGTCGCACGTCGCCAGCCTGTTCTGCCAGCACTTCAATCCGGTGCTCGCGGAGGGAAGGAGCTGGGATGACTTGCGCGAGGCCGCGGCGGAGCGGGTGATCGACAGCGTGAGCGGATTTGCGCCGAATTTCCGCGCCTCGGTGCTCGGACGCATGACGCTGACGCCACTCGACCTCGAGTGCCGCTTCGGTCTCACCGGCGGCGATATCTTTCACGGCGCGCTTTCGCTTGACCAGTTGTTCAGCGCGCGGCCGGTATTGGGAAACGCGAATTACCGCATGCCGCTGGCGGGATTGTATCTATGCGGTTCGGGTGCGCATCCGGGCGGCGGCGTGTCGGGGTTGCCGGGACACAATGCGGCGCGCGAAATCGTTCGCGACTTCAGACGCGGCCGTGTGCGGTGAGAGGCTGCAAAGTTCGGCGTGACGGCGGGAATGGAGCGACAAAGATCGCTTAATCCGCAGGTTCCGGAGTTCGAGCCCTGGTCGGGAAGCCGCGACCGGCCGGTTTCGGCCGATGTAGTTGACGGTATCCATGGCTCGCCTCGATTGGTGTTCCCCCTGCCGCTCCTCGGCAAAGGAGTGTTTCGTGCCGCGTAGCGCGCGATGGCAACGGTCGTTATCCACCTGGCCGCGCGTAAACTTTGTGCGCTATCGAACAGACGCAACACCGGCCATTTCCTATTCTACGCACGGCGATTCAACCAACGGACATTGGAGCCGGTCGCTGCGTTGGCACGTGGAGTTTGCCAGTGCTAACGGATTGAAGTTCGCCGCAGAGCAATACGATCGCAGCGTTGCTACCGCGCTTGCTCGCCTTCCTTTGGCCGTGCCGGGTGGCGCATGCGCTGCATTGTTATATCCGGCGTTACGAAGCGATACGAATGAACCTGTCAATTACCGGCGTACGCCTGGAGCTGGGCCGTGTCCTTATGCAACAGTCGTCGAGACTTCGAGACGGCTCGGTGCATATCAACCTTTCCGGACAGCAGGCCAATACGCTGCTGCACGACGGGCATGCGTGGAAGGAGTTTCCCCGCACCGCGCTGGGCGCAACGCGCCGCGCCATCCGCATCGCGCGCACCGCCGACGCGACCATGTTCGTTCACGCCAGCTTCGCC
>JADGRR010000597.1 GCA_017880745.1 Burkholderiales bacterium | reverse complement strand
ATCCGCCGGCGCCATGATGATGAGGTTCGGAATGCAGCGCAGGTAGCTCAAATCGTAGCTTCCCTGGTGAGTGGCCCCGTCGCTGCCAACAAGGCCCGCACGATCGACCGCAAATACGACGGCAAGATTCTGCAGAGCGATATCGTGGATCAGCTGATCATAGGCGCGCTGCAGGAACGTGGAGTAAATCGCGACGACTGGCTTTAAACCTTCCGCCGCAAGACCGGCGGCGAAGGTGAGCGCATGCTGCTCGGCGATAGCGACATCGAAATAGCGATCGGCAAAGCGTTTTGAGAATTCCACGAGCCCCGAGCCTTCGCGCATCGCCGGCGTAATGCCGATGACCTTCGGGTCGCGCGCTGCCATGTCGCACAGCCACTGGCCGAAGATCTGCGAGTAGGAGGGCCCGGTGCTTTTCTCCTTGAAGATCGTGCCGCTCGCCGGGTCGAATGGGCCCGGGCCATGCCATTTGATCGGATCGGCCTCCGCTGGCGCGTAGCCCTTGCCCTTGCGCGTGACCACGTGCAGGAATTGCGGACCTTTCAGCTCCTTGACGTTCTTCAAGGTGCGCACCAGCGCGCGCACGTCATGACCGTCCATCGGACCTATGTAGTTGAATCCCATCTCTTCGAACATCGTTCCGGGCAACACCATGCCCTTCATGTGTTCCTCGGAGCGGCGCGCAAGTTCTAAGGCGGTCGGCAATTGGCGCAGAACCTTCTTGCCGCCCTCGCGCAGATGCGCATACACCCGGCCGGAGAGCGCGCGGGCGAAATAATTGGAGAGCGCGCCGACATTCTCCGAGATCGACATGTCATTGTCGTTCAGCACCACGAGCAGGTTCGTCGGCAGCGAGCCCGCGTGATTCAGCGCCTCGAAGGCCATGCCGGCGGTCAACGCGCCGTCACCGATGACCGCCACGACGTGGCGCTCCTCGCCGAGACGCGCGGCTGCGACCGCCATCCCCAGCGCCGCGCTGATGGAAGTGCTCGAATGACCCACGCCGAACGTGTCGTACTCGCTCTCGCTGCGCGTCGGAAATGGAGCGAGCCCGCCCGACTGCTTGATGGTGTGCAGGCGAGCGCGGCGGCCCGTCAAGACCTTATGCGGATAAGCCTGATGGCCGACATCCCAGACAATACGGTCGTGGGGGGTATTGAAAACATAGTGCAGGGCGACCGTGAGCTCCACGGTGCCGAGACCGGCTGCAAAGTGCCCGCCGCGCGTGCTGACGCTGTGGATCAGAAACTCGCGCAGCTCCTGCGATACTTGCGTGAGCTTGGCCGTATCAAGCTTGCGCAAGTCTCCCGGGTTTTCAATGGCATCAAGGAGCGGATAGGCGTCGGTTTGCTCGGGCATGGAATGCAGTTTAGAGCGTTTCGTTCACGTCGCGCGACTACTGCGTGGCGCGCAAGATCGCCCAGGGCTTGGGCGCGCGTTCGCAGCGGACCGAGATTTGTGATGGCACGGTCACGCAGCTCAAACGCGCGTGCCCGTGCGCCATCAAGCCCCGCGGTGCTGGGGTAGGTGGACTTCTGGCAGGCAGCATCCGCACCGAGATCAACTTGCCGAGTAACTGCGCATGGCCCTCGACGTTGAGAAGGAGCGGCCGCACGCGCTTGCCGCGGCCTAACGTCCTGTAGCGCATCGCCTCGCGCAGCCGCGCGCTACCCGGCTCGGGCAACACCAGACAACGATCGAGGACTTGTTCGATACGGGCCCAGTAAGCCCTGATCCGAGCATCGAGGCGCGTCATTCAGCGCCGGGCTCGGCTAACTCGTCCTCGGCGACTGTAAACGGTGCGATCTCGGACTGACCGTCGCGCGTCAGAAGAATTTCCACCTTCTGCTGAGCGGTCTTGAGCGCAGCCTGACAATGGCGGGTCAGCTCGACGCCGCGCGCGAAGGTCTTCAGCGCCTCATCGAGCGGCAGGTCGCCTCTTTCCAGGCGGCCGACGAGACTCTCAAGCTCAGCAAGAGCCTTCTCGAAGTCGGGGGGTTTGCTCTTTGCGGTCAAACGCTGGTCTCCTCTCGAATTCATGAGGATGAGTGAGCCAGGCCGCCGTGGTCAATGTGGTTGACGCCCCGGACATCGCGGCATAGAGTCTGGGTATCATATTAGACTAGGTCTAATTTAAGGAGAGAGTCGTGAATCTGAAGGGCAGCAAGACTGAAAAGAGCTTGAAGGACGCTTTCGCGGGCGAATCCCAGGCGAACCGGCGTTACCTGTATTTTGCGGCGAAAGCAGACGTCGAAGGTTACAACGACATCTCGGCGGTGTTCCGTTCAACCGCCGAGGGCGAAACCGGCCACGCACATGGGCACCTCGAGTACCTCGAGCAGGTGGGCGATCCGGCCACGGGGTTGCCGATCGGCGAGACGAAGCTGAACCTGCGTGCAGCGATTGCGGGCGAAACCCACGAGTACACCGATATGTACCCAGGCATGGCGCGCGCGGCGCGCGATGAAGGCTTCACCGAGATCGCCGATTGGTTCGAGACGCTGGCGAAAGCCGAGCGCTCGCATGCCAACCGCTTCCAGAAGGCTCTGGATTCCATGTAGGGCGCGATAAC
>JADGRR010000596.1 GCA_017880745.1 Burkholderiales bacterium | reverse complement strand
CCGCCTGCAGATCGAGGCCGACCTGCGTCGCGGCGGCAGCGTGGAGTAGCGCGGGGATTTCGATCGCCGGCCGGGACCGACCATTTCCGGAACCAATCGGCGATCGGAATGCATCGCAGCGGCAAACGTCAGATCAATCTTCAGCGAACCGCGTGGGACTGCCGCCGTTTCATTTGCGATCCCGATCCGGGATCGGCTAGATTTGAGGCGCGGCTGCATCCGCCTTTCCCCGGGCACATGCGTGTTGGCGGCGTCTTGCAGTGGTACCGAAACTGATACGAGCACTGCCCCTAGCAGCCCTGGCCATCGCCGGGTCCGGAATGCGCGCCCGGGCCCTTGATCATTCCGGCGCCGCGGCGCCGTCGGCGACCGGACTCGAACGCCTGTCCGCATTCTTCGAGAACGAAGTCGCGACCGGAAAGCTTGCCGGCGCAATCGTGCAGATCCGGCAGCATGGGCGACCGGTCTATTTCAAATGCTTCGGCGTTCGGGACATCGCGACGAAACAGCCGATGACCCAGGACACGATCTTTGCGCTGCATTCGATGACCAAGCCGATCACCAGCCTGGCGGCGATGATGCTCGTCGATGCCGGCAGGCTGGCGCTGACCGATCCGGTGTCGAAATATATTCCGGCCTTTGCCGACGTGAAGGTCGGCGTCGAGTCCAGGGCCGAAAACGGTGATCCGGTCCTCAAGTTCGAGCCACCGAACCGAGCCGTGACCATCGAGGATCTGATGCGTCACACGTCCGGGATTTCCTACGACTATGTCGGCGGCAAGCTGATCGAGAAGGCGTATTCCGATGCCCATATTTTCGCGGGGCATTTCGACAACAAGGAGTTTGCCGAGCGTATCGCCCGCCTGCCATTGGCCAGACAGCCCGGCACGCTGTGGCGCTACGGCCACTCCACGGACGTACTCGGGCGCATCATCGAAATCGTGTCGGGGCGACAGCTCTTTCAGTTTCTCGAGCAGAACATTTTCCTGCCACTTGGGATGACCAGCACCAAGTTCGTGCTTCAAGGTGCGGCTGAATGGGCGCGCATGGCGGAGCCGCTTCCGGCAGATGCCATCCTGCGTCAGGCGGAGCAGAACCGGCGCGCGCACCCGGAATGGGAATCAGGTGGCGGTGGCCTCGTCACCACCATCACGGACTACGCGCGATTTACGCAGATGCTGCTGAATGGCGGAAGCCTCGACGGCAGGCAATATTTGAGCGCGGCGGCATTCAAGGCCATGACGTCAGACCATATCGGCCCGGACTCCGGCGTCGCGCGGGACTACTTCTATTTCCCCGGCGACGGCTTCGGTTTTGGTTATGGTCTGGCGGTCCGCACCGATCCCGGCAATGCCAAACCGCCGCCGCCGGGCTCGATCGGCGAACTGAAGTGGGACAGCGGCAGCGGCACATATTTCGGGGTCGATCCAAAGCTGGACATGGTTTACCTGCTCATGGAACAGACCCAGACCGAGCGCGGACGTATCGTGCAGGCCTTCAAGAAACTGGTCTATGACGCGTTCCCGCACCAGCGCCGCAAACGTTAGAACGAGCCGATCCCCCGGTAGGGGTGCCTGGGGGGCGCAACGCCCGCCCGCCGGCGGTTCGCGTGTTGCTCGAACGAAAGCCCCCGGCGGTTTCCCGCCGGGGGCTCTGTTGGATGTCGTCAGGCGAACGTGATCAGAAGTTGCGCTGAACGCGGAAGAGCGCGCTGACCGAGTTCTGGTCCTTCAGCTGATACACGGTTGCCGGCTTGGCAGCGGCCGCAACGCCCGGGCTGACGATCGTACCAGAATACTTCTGGTCGAGGTTGCTCCAGTTCACGTCCGCAGTGAACGCCAGGTTCTTGACCGGAGTCCACACGGTGTTGACACCGATGACTGCGAAGCCGAAGTCCGGGTTACAAGAACCGACGAGGCCGAGCAACGTAACAGCGTTGGCGCAGATCGCGGCCTTGCCAGCACCGCCATACCTCAACTGACCGTAACCACCGTAGATGGCGCTGGCCCAGTTCGGGTTCCAGTTGTGGGTATAGCCACCACGGAAGCCCCAGCTCGTGACGGATTCGATTCCCGAACCGTTAGTGAAGACACCGTCAGAAATGCCGGCGATTCCGAGGCTCTGGTAGGCGACGCCGCTACCGCTGTACATGGAGATGGTCTGCGGGAACAGGCTCTGGAAGTTGTAGTGGCTTGCGCCATCCGTGTAGACGGCCTGCAAGTTGATCGAGTCACCCGGGCCAGTCGGGATGTTCTTGATCGACAACGCACCCTGCACAGCAAAGCCCCACTTGTCCGAGGGGTGACCGCTGGGTTCCGTGGCGCCATAGTAAGCAGCATGCATATCATGCGCGGCAACCGACAACTGAGCCAGACCCCAGGCCTGGTCAACGCGGAGCGCACCGACGATGTCGGGTGTACGCGTTCCACCCCAATCGTTGTTGCCGTAGATGCCCTGAACCATGTTGGCAGCAGTCGCGCCCGACAGGTTCCAGAGGTTCGACTGGCCATTTGCCGACGTCGTTTCATCATCCAACGCGATCGAACCGGTGATGCCGAGGACTATATGCTTGCCT
>JADGRR010000595.1 GCA_017880745.1 Burkholderiales bacterium | reverse complement strand
GCCGGCCGCTTCGTGTTCGCCGGCAAGATCGTCACCTGCCACGGCCGCTCGATCTTCGATCTCGAGCCGCCGTCGGAAGACTGGGAGGTGGCGCTGCTCGGCTTCGGATGGCTGCGGCATCTGCGCGCCGCCGATACCGCCCTGACCCGCGCCAATGCCCGCTCGCTGGTCGACGACTGGATTTCCAATCCGTCGCGCAACCGCGCCATCGGCCGCCGTGCCGACGTGCTGTCGCGCCGCGTCATCTCGCTGTTGTCGCAGGCGCCCTTGGTGCTCGGCGACACCGACGGCAAGTTCTACCGGCGCTATCTGCGGGGCATTGCGCGCGAGATCCGCTACCTGCGCTACACGATGCTGGATATCGACGGCGTGCCGCGGCTGCAGGTCTTGATCGCGCTGTGCTACGCCTCGCTTTGCCTTGCCAACCAGGGCCGGCACATCCGCACCGCCACCCGAAAACTCTCCGACGAGCTGCAGCGGCAGATCTTGCCCGATGGCGGCCACATCTCGCGCAATCCCGGCGCCCTGATCGAATTATTGATCGACCTGTTGCCGCTGCGGCAGACCTTTGCCGCCCGCAACATCGCGCCGCCGCCGGCGCTGTTGAACGCGATCGACCGCATGATGCCGATGCTGCGCTTCTTCCGGCACGGCGACGGCAGTTTTGCGCTGTTCAACGGCATGAGCAGCGCGCCATCGGATATATTGGCGACCTTGCTCGCCTATGACGACACCCATGGCGCGCCGATGGCGAACATGCCGCACACCGGCTTCCAGCGCCTCGATGCCGGCGCGATGACGGTCATCATGGACACCGGCCCGCCGCCGCCGCCGAGCGTCAGCCAGGACGCCCATGCCGGTTGCCTTTCGTTCGAGCTGTCGTCGGGGCCGAGCCGGATCGTCATCAATTGCGGCATGCCCGCCACCGGGCGCGACAACTGGCGCGCCTTCGCGCGCTCGACCGCGGCGCATTCGACGCTGACCTATCACGAGACCTCGTCGTGCCAGTTCGTCGAGCTCTCGGCGATGAAGCGGCTGCTGCAGGGCGCGCCCGTCGTCAGCGGCCCGTCGACGGTCGAAAGCTATCGCGAGGTGGTCGGCAACGGCGTGCTGCTGACCACGTCGCATGACGGCTATCTGCCGCAATTCGGCGTGGCGCATCGACGGGTGCTGATGGTCGCGCATGACGGCTCCAGGCTCGACGGCGAGGACACCGTGTCGCCGGCGCCGGGCGCCCGCATCAAGGGCAACGGCACCGACTACGCGGTGCGGTTTCATCTGCATCCATCGGTGAAGGCGAGCCGGCTCAGCGACGCCCGCGGCGTCATGCTGGTGCTGCCGAACCGCGAGGTCTGGACCTTCGAGGCGCTCGACGACAAGGTCGAGCTGGAAGACAGCGTGTTCCTGGCCGGAAACGACAGCCCGCGCCGCACCGCCCAGATCGTGATCCGGCAGGATTCGCGGCACGCCCCCTCGATCCGCTGGAGCTTCGTCCGTTCCGCGACCTCGCCTTCCGCCACCGCCGCCAAGCGCAGCGCCCGCCGCGAGCCGGAATTGCCGCTGTAGCTGCGCCCACGCGCGTGTTCGACATGCCACGAGCGGGGGATCGCAGGGCCTGGATTCAAAAATCGCGAAAACAACCCCATGCAAAGTAGAACAGGCCCCGGCGCCCAGTTTGTCGGTAGTGAGCTGCTTTGCCCTGCCTTAATTTAAGAAGCTGAAGGCAATCCCGGATAAGGCGTTGCGGGACTGGCGTGGCAATATCCCCGTCATTTGCAAGAACCGATCTGACCGCGGTCCCGCCGCGAACCGAAATTGCCGCTGTAACCGTCAGGGCCTTTCAGGGCCCCCTCCTTGACCGATGTAAGCAATTAGCTTACGTTAAGCCGTGATCCGAACTTTCAAAAGCAAGGCTCTCGCGGAACTCTGGGCCAAAGGCAAGAGTTCGAAGATCGATGCGAAAATGCACAGGCGAATCTTCGCAAGGCTCGACCGTCTCGATGTCGCCATCCGGCCCGAGGAAATGAACGTTCCGGGCTTCGATTTTCACTCCCTGCAGGGCTTTAATCCAAGGCGATATTCGGTTCACGTCAACGGACCGTGGTGCATCACTTTCGAATTCGAGGATGGCGAGGCCTGCCGGGTCGATTTCGAGCAATATCATTGAAGGAAGTAACGATGGCTTATCCGGCAAAGCGCAGCAAGAATCGCTGTCCGACCCATCCCGGGGCGCTGCTTCGCGACGACATTATACCGGCTACCGGGCGGACCAAGTCGGAGATCGCCGGGTTGCTCGGGATTTCGCGCCAGCATCTTTACGACATCTTGCAGGAGCGAAAGCCGGTGTCGCCGGCCATCGCCGTTCGCCTCGGCAAGCTGTTTGGCGACGGTGCGGGAATCTGGACCCGGATGCAGGGTGCCCACGATACCTGGCATGCCGAGCGGACCGAGGATGTCCGCCATATCCCGACCATCAAGGCAAAGGCGGCCTGATAAGGCCTCCCGCCGCGAGCCGGAATTGCCGCTGTGGAGAAATGTCGTGCGGGATGCCGGGATCAAGGCCATCCGGCCGTTGTGAACG
>JADGRR010000594.1 GCA_017880745.1 Burkholderiales bacterium | reverse complement strand
GCGGGTTCTGGCACTGGGCCGTCTACGACATTCCCCCAACTGCGACCGGATTGGCTCAGGGTGCCGGCAACAGCCCTGCGACGCTGCCGGCGGGTGCGTTCGGCGGCAACACCGACTTCTTCGACACGGGAGCCACGGGAGGCAATGGCAACTATGGCGGACCGTGTCCGCCGGTGGGGGACGCTCCACATCACTATATCTTCACGCTGTATGCCTTGGACGTTCCCCAATTGGAACTGGCGGCAGGGGTGCCGAAAACGGGCACCGCCGGACTGTTCGGCTTCGCGCTGGGCAGAGCAGGTATCGGCGCTCACCAGCTTGCCAAAGCGACCTTCACCGCCACCTTCGGCAGATAAGTTGCCATGACAGGTCGATAGCCGGCGTGAAACCTGTCAGCAAATTTTGCAGGGCAATTGATTGCTGACTTCGATCGACCTGAGTGCGTGAACAGGACAAGTCCCTGCAGCGATTGATTTCACCTGGGATGGCGGTCGTGCGCCATTAACCGAGTCGCTAACGGCCGCCGTCTCAACGGGCCGTTAGCTTCTTGTGCGGCCTCAACTCATCAGATTAGAAGCTGTTGAGTAATTTTCGTGACTCCTCCCTGTCAATGAAGCTGGGACGGCGCCAATGTCCGAACCCTGGCGCACGCGTTGCATGAAGCAAGGGATCAGGCAGCCTTTCGATTCGCCTCCAGCCGGGCGTCGACCAAGGCAACCACCGCATCGACTGCGTCGGACTGCATGCCCTTCTGCTTCGCGATGGTCTGCACCAGGCGGTCCACGCGTTCGATATTGGGCGCGCCTCCGAACAGGGCCCGCGCGGCGGAGGACGGACCTGCCAGCCCTTGTGCCGCGGCGGCGTATTTCTCGAACGGCACCAGGTCCTTCTCCGCCGCGCCGAGGAACATGCACAATTTGGCCACCCAGGTGTAGACCGAGCGCGAGGCTTCGATGTCGGTGTGCACCGCATCCTTGATCGAGCGCATGCCGTCTTTCTGGATGCAGCGATAGTTGCCGGTGAGCAGCATGCTCCATTTCGCCAGCGGCACGAAGACCGAATCGTGCACCTTGAGCTTGACCGGCAATTCGATCCTGGCGCCACCGGTGTCGAAGCGGATCGCTTCGATGTCCGATTCCAGATCGCGCAGGATGGCGGTGTGAGCGTCCGAATCGAACCGGGCCGCCTTGAAATTGGTCGGCAGGCTGACTTGCAGCACATTGACCTTCTCTTTCGGCGGCCGAAACGCCTGCGGGTCCGGGCTGCACAGCGTCATCATCTTCGGGTCGAAACTGTCCCAGACCGTGGGGTCGGTATAGCAGCCCCGGCATGCGTCGGCGGAGAGCCCCGGAATGCGTGCCAGGTAAGGCAGCGGCGGCATGTTCATGATCGACATGCAGGGAACCCTGGCTTTGGCAACCGCATCGAGCAGTTCGCGCACGCCGGGTGAACGGTACTGGGGTTCCTGCATGGCCAGGGCGACAAGGTCGAAATCGGCGGGATTCACCCCCTGCGGGCCGCCGGCGGACAATTTGCCCGGCAGCTTGCGCGAATCGATTTCGACGAGCCCGTCCCTGCCTTTGACCGGCAGGCGTACCCGGATGCCCTCCTGGTTCATCAACTCCGCCTCGGCCGGGAGGCAGATCAGCTTCACGGTATGTCCCGCAAGCAGCAGCTTGGATGCCAACAGCGAGCCGTAGGAAGCGCCCATGATCAGAATCTTGTAAGTTTTGTGCATCGGAGGTTCCGTCCTTTTTTTGGATGGTAAAACCTGGCGCGTCCAGCGAGTCGGGATTATGGATCCACCCGCTTTGTCGTCGACGCCGAGTCCGCAATACTATTCACATAAGCGGCCGCGGCGCAACCCTCGCCGGCGTCACTGCGGCGCGCGCGGGTCGTCAAAGAATTCGCGCAGCATGAATTCCTCGAGGCCGGCGTTGTCGCGCGCGCGGGCGGACAGCGTGAGCGAGCGGCCCAGGCGATACGATTCCCAGACGAAATCCTCGCGCTCGTACTCGCGAATGATGGAGATCATCCTGCGCACCACTGCAATGCGGATGTCGCTGTTGTTGCCTTTTCGAACCTCGATCTGCTGCTTGATGTTGCGGCGGATCTCCTTGTTCCAGCCAAAGAAGGCGAACTCGGCATTGTCATAGCCCATGCGCGTTATCTGGAACACGCCGCCGCCTTGTTTCGGATCGTAGCCGAAGGTCTGCGCCCGCTGGGAGCCGAGATTGGCGGCGACGATGCGATCGCTGCGCGCCTTGTCGTTTTCGACCGGTTGCGCATTCGCTGCGCTCGGCGCGGACGCCTCCGGTGCCGATTGCGCACGGGCGCGGCGCCGTGCTTCGATGTATGAGGTCAGATCGCCGTCAGCCGGGGAACGCGCGGGCGCCGGGGCGGTAACGGCCGGCACGGTCGGCGGCGGCGATTGAATATTGGGCGGCGGCCGGTTGAACGCGATCACCGGCGGCGTGGGCCGCGGGCGCGCCGCGACAATCGACGGGCGTGCCTCGGGCGTCGGTGACGGCGGCCGTGCCGCCGGCTTCGGTGACGGCGGAGGACTGGGCGCAGGCGCCAGG
>JADGRR010000593.1 GCA_017880745.1 Burkholderiales bacterium | reverse complement strand
GGCGGTGGTTGCCGGAGCGGTCGCGTTCTTGATGGCGCTGATGAGCGGCGGGCGCGGTTTTTACCCCGGCGGCTTCGGCGGCGGCTTCGGCGGTAGGGGTGGAGGCTTCGGCGGTGGGGGTGGAGGCTTCGGCGGCGGAGGTGGCGGCTTCGGCGGCGGCGGAGCCTCGGGTAGCTGGGGGAACAATTGATGCAATGGAAACGCGTTTTGCGGCATCTGTTCACCGATCAGTGGTCGGTGCGGCGCGCGTTTCCGCCGGCGGCGATGCGCGCAATTCGTGCCAAGATCGGCGAACAGGAAAGGCGGCATGGCGGCGAGTTGCGCTTCGCGGTCGAGGCATCGCTGCCTTTGCTCCATCTGTGGCGTGGGCAGGATGCGCGCAGCCGGGCGGTGGAGCTGTTCGGTCAGTTGCGCGTCTGGGACACGGAGCACAATAGCGGTGTGCTGATCTATTTGCTGCTGGCCGACAGGCGGGTCGAAATCGTCGCCGATCGCGGCATCCATAACAAAGTAGGCGGCACCGCCTGGGAAGCCGTCTGCGGCGAAATGCAGCGAGCGTTCGCGGCCGGACGCTTCGAGCAAGGCGTGAGCTTCGGCGTGGCGGCGATCAGCGACTTGCTTGCCACGCATTTCCCGCGGGACGAAGGCGATGCCAACGAGCTGCCTGACGAGCCGGTAGTGCTGTAGACGCCGCGCGCGCCGTCTCGATGTCGCGCCCACCGCATGGCTGAACGAATGCCGATGGGCGCGGCCGCAGGACAGGCAACTGTTTTGCCCATAAGCTGCTGATTCGCTTGATGCCATTTCGGAGTGGGCGCAAAATGCAGGCTTACAGACCGGCGCTTTGGCCGTATACTTCAAACTTCAACTACCGAGCCTACCAGCTGGAAGGATGACAAATTGGCAAAGCCTAACTACCAATATGAAAAGCGTCAGAAGGACCTAGCGAAGAAGAAGAAGCAGGAAGAAAAGCGACTGCGCAAGTTGGAGAAGAACGCTGTTCCGACTGTGGATAACCCGGATCAGGCCCCGCCCCCCGTTCCGGCGCCTGACACGGGAGAAGCTTCATAGCTGAACAGCGTCGTTTGATCAGCTTCCCGCCCGGAGGTTCAATTGCGAAGAAGATTTTGCACGAGCTCTCGCAAAAAATACCCCTGAAGCAGCGTTTCATACCGTTTCCACGCTGGCCCAAACGCCCTATAATTGGCAGTCGCGCCTGTCGCCGGCTTAACGCGATCCTCCCTGTCGGACCGATATTCGCCGAATGCCGCTAATTCCGTCGGCGGCACGTTCAATTCCAGCTAATCCGCGCCACCGCGGCATGAGGTTGGGCTGAAGTCCATTTTCCTGGCTGGAAGGGCTGCGCCTCTGATGATGCGGTAGGTGGGAGACTTTTGATGCAGCGCAAAATCGGACCCCAGGCATACGGCTACACTGGCCTGCGCCAACGAGACTTTTGCGGGTGAAAATTTTGAAAGGGCATTGCGGCAATGCTTGAAGCGCGACAACTCGAGTGCACGCGCGGCGAACGGCGGCTCTTTAGCGGGCTGAGCTTCCGGCTCGGTCGCGGTCAGCTATTGCGCGTGGCTGGGGCCAACGGCAGCGGCAAGACGAGCTTGCTGCGCATCATGTGCGGCTTGCTTGCGCCGAGCGCGGGGGAGTTGCGCTGGGGCGGGCGATCGATCCGTGCCGAGCGCGAGGAATATTCCAGGAATCTGGTATTCATCGGCCATCTTAATGCCCTGAAGGACGATCTGACCGCGCTCGAAAACCTGCAGGTTGCCGCAGCACTGGCAGGGATGTCAGCCGAATCCGCGCGCATGCTCGCCGCGCTCGATCGCTTTGGCGTCGCCCATTGCGCCGAGTTGCCGTCGAAAGTGCTTTCGCAGGGACAGCGGCGCCGCGTGGCCCTGGCCAGACTCGCGCTCTCCCCGGCGGTGCCTCTATGGATTCTCGATGAACCGTTTTCCGCGCTCGATGTCGGTGCCGTGGTGGAGTTGGAGCGTCTGCTCGCCGCGCATCTCGCCTCGGGCGGCATGGTGGTATTGACCACGCACCAGGAAGTGCAGGTGGTGGCGCATGCGGTGCTGCGCGTCGATCTCGACGTGCACGCTGCAGCGCTGCTGGCCGCATGATCAGGGCGCTCGGGTGGGTACTGCGACGCGACCTGCTGCTCGCATTCCGTCGCCGCGGCGACGTCGTCAATGCGCTGGTGTTTTTTGTCATCGTGGTGAGCCTGTTTCCGCTCGGCGTCGGCCCCGAAGCCAGCCAGTTGCGCAACATGGCGCCGGGCGTGTTGTGGGTGGCGGCGCTGCTCGCCTGCATGCTGTCGCTGGCGCGGCTGTTCGCGCCCGACCACCAGGACGGGACGCTGGAGCAGATGCTGCTCGCGGGAGAGCCGCTGGTCGTCCTGGTCATGGGCAAGGTGATATCGCACTGGCTGGTATCCGGACTGCCGCTGGTGCTGATGGCGCCGCTGCTGGGCCTGCAATTCGATCTTCCCGGCGATGCGCTCGCGGTGCTGTGCGTGTCGCTGCTGCTCGGTACGCCGGTGCTGAGCCTGATCGGGGCCGTCGGCGCGGC
>JADGRR010000080.1 GCA_017880745.1 Burkholderiales bacterium | reverse complement strand
GATCATGGCCGATGGCGCCGACCACGTTGCCAGGGATATACGCGCTGTGGCGACTCCGGCCGAAGCCGGGCCGCACGACGTCGTCATCCTCGGCGTGAAAGCGCACCAGGTCGCGCCCGTGGCGACGGACATCGCTGCGCTCTGCCACGAGAACACGCTCATCATCCCGATGCAAAACGGCATTCCCTGGTGGTACTTCCAGCGCCACGGCGGCGAATTCGAGGGGCGCGTGGTAACCAGCGTCGACCCCGAAGGAGCGATCGCCGCCGCGGTCGACCCGCGGCGTATCCTCGGTTGCGTGGTCTATCCGGCGTGCGAACTCGCCGCGCCGGGGGTCGTGCGCCACATCGAAGGCGACCGCTTCCCCTTGGGCGAGTTGGACGGCAGCGCCAGCGACCGTGCAAACGCCGTCGCCGCCGGCTTCGTCCAAGCCGGCCTGAAGGCGCCCATCCTTGACAACATCCGCGCAGAAATCTGGCTCAAGCTTTGGGGCAATCTGACCTTCAATCCGATCAGCGCGCTCACGCACTCTACCCTGGTGGACATCTGCCAATTCCCGCTCACGCGCGAGCTCGCCGCGGGTATGATGCGCGAGGCGCAGGCCGTGGCCAACCGGCTTGGCATCACCTTCCGCGTCTCATTGGAGAAGCGCATCGCCGGCGCCGAGCGCGTGGGCAAGCACAAGACCTCGATGCTGCAGGATGTCGAAGGCGGGCGCGATCCCGAAATTGACGCGTTGGTCGGCTCTGTGATCGAGGTCGGGCGCATCGTCGGCGAGCCCACGCCGCACATCGAAGCTGTGTTTGCGTTGGTGAAGCTGCTCGCCCGCACCATGCGCGAAGAAAAAGTCTACGTTCGCGCCCACCCCTTGATCGGATAGGTCCTGCGTTTGGCGCGCTAATCCGCCCAGAGCGTAAATACGCTCAGGCCCTGCGCCTCCAGGCGCTTACGGCCGCCGAGCGAAACGAGTTCGTGCACGAAGCAGCATTCGGCGACGTGGCCGCCGAGATCCCCGATCAGCTTGACTGCCGCCTCGCTCACGGAACCGGTCGCCAGCATGTCGTCCACCAAGACCACGGTTTCGCCCGGCTCGATCGCATGCACGCCCATCTCGATCGGTTCCGAGGTATGGCCGAATTCGTGCTCGCCAACAATGGTCTCGCCTGGGAGCTTGCCGAGCTTGCGAATGGGCACGAAACCCGCCTCCAGGCGATAGGCGAGCGCAGCACCGATGACGAATCCGCGCCATTCCAGGCAGGCGAATTTCTTGATGCTGCGCGACGCATAGCGCGTCGCAAGCTCTTCGATCACCGCGCGGAAGCCGCGACCGTCCGCGAGCAAGGTGGTGAGGTCGTAATAGGTTTCGCCAGGCCGGGGATAATCGGGGATTTTCCGGATGAGAGATTGTATGTCCATTGTGGTCGGTCTTCCTTTGGTCAGCGATCGGAGCATGAACCCGTGCGCGCCGAGCCTGATGCGTGCGGCCGGCCGGCGCAATTCGAATCCATTGGTATTCTCGCAATTTGCGGCCAGTCGGGATGATACTCGACCGGGCTCGATCCGCTTAGCCCGCTGCTACTTGCTCAAGTAGCGCATCGCGCGCTCGAGGCCCTCGATGGTGATCGGGTACATGCGCGCTTCCATCAGCTCGCGGATGACGGAGATCGACTGGCGGTAGGGCCAGAGCTGCTCCGGCTCGGGATTGAGCCACACCGCCTTCGGATAGGTGTCGAGCATGCGGCGCATCCACACCGCGCCGGCCTCGTCGTTGGAGTATTCGATCGAGCCGCCCGGCTGCAGGATTTCGTACGGGCTCATGGTGGCGTCGCCGACGAAGATCAGTTTGTAGTCATGCCCGTACTTGTGCAGGATGTCCACGGTCGGGGTGCGCTCGGAGTGGCGGCGGCGGTTGTCCTTCCACACGTAGTCGTACAGGCAGTTGTGGAAGTAGAAATACTCCATGTGCTTGAATTCGGTCTTGGCCGCGGAAAACATCTCCTGGCACAGCTTGATGTGGTCGTCCATCGAGCCGCCGATGTCGAAAAACAGCAGCACCTTGACCTTGTTGTGGCGCTCGGGCCGCATCAGGATGTCCAGCATCCCGGCCTTTCTCGCGGTGGAGCTGATGGTGCCGTCCAGATCGAGCTCTTCGGGCGCGCCGTCGCGGGCGAAGCGGCGCAGCCTTCGGAGCGCGATCTTGATGTTGCGCGTGCCGAGTTCCACCTGATCGTCCAGGTTCTGGTATTCGCGCTTGTCCCACACCTTGACCGCCGAGCGGTTGCGCGAGCCTTCCTGGCCGATGCGCACGCCCTCCGGGTTGTAGCCGTAGGCGCCATAGGGCGAGGTGCCGCCGGTGCCGATCCATTTGCTGCCGCCCTGGTGCCTGCCTTTTTGCTCCTCCAGGCGTTTTTTCAGCGTCTCCATGAGCTTTTCCCAGCCGCCCATGGCCTCGATTTTGGCTTTTTCCTCCGGACTCAGGTTGAGCTCGGCCTGCTTGCGCAGCCACTCGAGCGGGATGTCCGCTTCCACGCCCATGATGGCCTCGACGCCCTTGAAATACTCGCCGAAGGCGCGGTCGAACTTGTCGAAGTTGGCCTCGTCCTTTACGAGACAGGTCCTGGAGAAATAGTAGAAATCGTCGATCGAGGAGCCGACCACGCCTTTTTGCATGCCCTCGATGAGCATGAGATATTCCTTGGTCGTGACCGGGACCTTGGCACTCTTGAGCTTGAGGAAAAAATCGATCAGCATGATTGCGCTAGGCGCGACGCATCCTTCCCGTCATCGATTGTGCCGCGACATGAATATCAGCCGCTCGAACAGATGCACGTCCTGTTCGTTCTTGAGCAGCGCACCGTGCAGCGGCGGGATGATGGTCTTCTTGTCCTTGCTGCGCAGGGCCTCGGGCGGAATGTCGTCGGCGAGCAAGAGCTTCAGCCAGTCGAGCAGTTCTGAAGTCGAAGGCTTTTTCTTCAGCCCCGGCACCTCGCGCACCTCGAAGAACACCTCCAGCGCTTCGCGCAGCAGATGCTTCTTGATGCCGGGGAAGTGCACGTCGACGATTTTCTCCATCGTCTCCTTGTCGGGGAAGCGGATGTAATGGAAGAAGCAGCGCCGCAGGAAGGCGTCGGGCAGCTCCTTTTCATTGTTGGAAGTGATGAACACGATCGGACGGTGCTTGGCTTTGACCAGTTCATGCGTCTCGTAGACGTAGAATTCCATGCGGTCGAGTTCGCGCAACAGGTCGTTGGGGAACTCGATGTCGGCCTTGTCGACTTCATCGATCAGCAGCACCACGGGTTCGTCGGCGTTGAACGCCTCCCATAAGGTACCCTTGACGATATAGTTGTTGATGTCGTGCACGCGCGGGTCGCCCAGCTGCGAATCGCGCAGCCGCGACACCGCGTCGTATTCATACAGGCCCTGCTGCGCCTTGGTGGTGGACTTGATGTGCCACTCGAAAATGGGCACCTCGAGCGCCTTGGCCACTTCCTCGGCCAGCATGGTTTTGCCGGTTCCGGGCTCGCCCTTGATCAGCAGCGGGCGCTGCAGCGTGACGGCGGCATTGACGGCGAGGGTGAGGTCGTCGGTCGAGATGTAGTTGGCGGAACCGTGGAAACGCATGACAATACCCTGAAATGAAAGGCGCATTATACGACGAGCGGTGCGGTCGCGGCTTGGCTGTCCGTCGCCGCCTGCCTGGCGACCCGTGCGCCCTTTACTCGCATAAGCCCTATCGTATAGAATCCACGGCCTTTTGAATTTTGGAGGCAAGCCATCTGCAGACCGGGCTCGCACACCGGGCCGGCAAGCCGCCCCTAAAGAGTGAAAACAATGAAGACAATCCTAGGTTGTATTCTGTTCGTGCTGGCGGGTTCGGCGCTGGCCCAGGCGCCTGCACCGGTGGGCAACGCCGAGGCGGCCAAGAGCAAGATTTCCATGTGCACGGGCTGTCATGGCATTCCCGGCTACAAGACGGTGTTTCCGCACGTCTATCATGTGCCGATGATCACCGGGCAGCAGCCGGTCTACCTGTTAAACGCGCTGCAGGCCTACAAGTCCGGTGCTCGCACCCATCCCTCGATGCGCGGTATCGCGCAAAGCCTGTCCGATCAGGACATGGCGGATCTTGCCGCTTACTATTCCAGCGAACACCAGTAAAGGAGCGATCATGAAAACGGCACTGCTCATCGCTCTGACTATCTTTGCGAGCCAACTCGCCTATGCCGGCGGCGATAGGGCAGCGGGTGCGAGTAAATCGAAGCCCTGCGCCGCCTGTCATGGCGCCGACTTCAACACGCCGATTTCGGCCGACATTCCGCGCCTGGCCGGCCAGCATGCGGACTACCTGGTGCGCGCGCTGAGCGATTACAAATCCGGCACGCGCAAGAACCCGGTGATGGCCGGCCAGGCGGCCGCGCTGTCGGCGCAGGACATTCAGGATATTGCCGCCTACGTCTACAGCCTGAGCGGCGACCTGAAGGTCATCCGGCTGCACCGCCTGGTGCACTAAGACCGCTTCAGGCACTCCAGATACGCCAGCGTGTCCGGCGTCGCGCCGTCGCGTTGCGCTCGCCATACGGTTTCGGCAAGGCATTCCATGACTTCGTGGCAGGCGGCATGCCGGTCGCCGAGCCTGGCCGCAATTCGCGCGAATTCCGCCTTGATGCCGGGCGGCTGATCGATGGACAACTGCTCCTCGATGGCCAGGTGCATGCTCAGATGCAGGAATGGGTTGGTATCGCCCGATTCGGGCCGGTATTCCCGGTCCCGGTAACGCCCCGGATCATCCAGGACGGGATGGTATTCAGGATGCAGCAGCATCACGCCGACAGCGACGTCTTCCAGCGCCGCCAGCAGTTCGCGCTCGCGGTACTTGCGCCAGGCATCGAAAAAGAAATGCCGGACTTGGTCGCGGGTGGGGTCGAACATGGCGCGGGCCTCAGCGTTGCGAGCGCGGAATGACCGTTGCCGGCCGGGATGGTGAGTTCTTCATTTAGCGCTCTGCACTTCGGTCCTTACCTTGCCCCGGAATTCGCACAAGTCCTCGATCAGGCATTGCGCACACTCCGGCTTCCTTGCTTTGCACACATAGCGCCCATGCAGGATCAGCCAGTGGTGCGCGTGCAGGCGAAATTCCGGCGGCACGAATTTCAGCAGCTTCTGCTCGACCTCGAGCGGGTTCTTGCCAGGGGCGATGCCGGTGCGGTTGCCGATGCGAAAAATATGCGTGTCCACGGCGATGGTCGGATGGCCGAAGGCGATGTTCAGCACAACATTGGCGGTTTTGCGTCCGACTCCGGGCAGTTGCTCCAGCGCCTCGCGCTCCTGCGGCACCTTGCCCGCATGCCGTTGCAGCAGCAGCTCGCAGGTGGCAAGAATGTTTTTTGCCTTGGATCGGTACAGGCCTATGCGCTTGATGTGTTCGATCAGACCGTCCATGCCCAGGGCGAGCATCGCTTTGGGCGTGTTCGCCACCCGATACAGGCCGTGCGTGGCGAGGTTTACGCTCTTGTCGGTCGCCTGGGCCGACAGGATCACGGCGATCAGCAGCTCGAACGGCGTGCGGTATTGCAGTTCGCCGCGCGGTTCGGGGTTGGCAGCGCGAAAGCGTTCGAAAATCTGTTGGCGTTTGGCTGCGTTCATCGCAATCGCGGGAGGTGTCCAAAAAGTTCAGGCGTTAAGTCTAAGCGCAGACGACACGCAGGTTTCTTTTGATCAGGCTTTTCCTCTGCGTCCTCAGCGTGTTCTGCGATCAAGTGCATCTCAGTCTTTCTTCTTTGCACTGGCGCGGCGGACGTCGATGGCGGCGATATCCGCCCGGACCTGCGGCGCAAGATAGTCCGTGTTCCTCGCTGCGATCCCGGCCTTTCTCGCCTTGGCGCGCTCGATGGCCGCGAGGATCGCCGCCTTTTTGGCATCCGGCATCGGCTGCCCTGGATCCTCGTGTGCCTTGCGCGCCAGGCGTTCGGCGCGCTCGTCGCGCTCGCGCTCGAGGCGCAGGTTGCGGAACCGGAAGCGCGCGCGCGCCGCACCGGCCATGGCCTCGGTCCAGGGCGCCTGCGCTTCGGGCAAGGGCAGCATATCGATGCAATCCACCGGACATGGCGGGACGCACAGATCGCAGCCCGTACACAGTTCGGCGATTACGGTATGCATGCGCCTGGCGGCGCCGACGATGGCATCGACCGGACAGGCCTGGATGCACAGGGTGCAGCCGATACAGCGCGCTTCGTCGATGAGGGCGACGGTGCGCCGCTGTTCCGTGCCGTTGGCCGGATTGAGCGGCTTTGCATCGCGCCGGAGCAGGGCAGCGAGCTTGCGCACGCCGGCTGCGCCGCCGGGCGGGCACTGATTGATATCGGCTTCGCCCGCCGCGATGGCCCGGGCATAAGGCAGGCAGCCGCTGTAGCCGCATTTGCTGCACTGGGTTTGCGGCAGCAGGGCGTCGATCTCCTCGGCTAGCGCGCGCTCGGTCATGGTCTGGCGGCAGCAAATTCGCGCAGGATTTCCCCGATCAGCTCCGGTCCGCGATAGATGAAGCCGGTATAGATCTGCACCAGGCTCGCGCCGGCCGCGAGCTTGGCGCGCGCGTCGGCTGCGCTCATCACGCCGCCAACGCCGATGATCGGCACCCTGCCCTCGAGCAGTTGCGCGAGCTTGCGGATGACTTCGGTCGAGGCATCGCGCAGCGGCGCGCCGGACAACCCGCCAGTTTCCTCCGCGTGCCGCAGGCCTTTCACGGCTGCGCGCGATACGGTGGTGTTGGTGGCGATGACGCCGTCCAGTTTGTGCTTGAGCAGGCATTTGGCGATCGAGCCGAGTTCGGCGTCGCCGAGGTCCGGCGCGATCTTGAGCACCAGGGGTACGTAGCGCCCGTGCGTGTCGGCCAGGCGCTTCTGCTCGGTCTTCAACTTGCCGGCGAGCGCGCCCAGCTCGTCCGTGCCCTGCAACTGGCGCAGATCCTTGGTATTGGGCGAGGACACGTTCACCGTGACATAGCTGGCGTGCGCATACACTTTCGCCAGGCAGAACTCGTAGTCGTCGGCGGCGCGCTCGATCGGCGTGTCGAAATTCTTGCCGATGTTGATGCCGAGCACGCCGCGGTAACGGGACCGCGCGACGTTGACGAGCAGTTGCTCGACGCCATCGTTGTTGAAGCCCATGCGGTTGATCAGGGCCTGCGCTTCGGGCAGGCGGAACATGCGCGGTTTAGGATTGCCCGGCTGCGGCCGCGGCGTGACCGTGCCGATTTCGAGGAAGCCGAAGCCCATGGCCGCAAGCGCATCGATGTACTGTCCGTTCTTGTCCAGACCGGCGGCGAGGCCGAGCGCATTGGGAAATTCCAGGCCCATGAGTTTGACGCTGCGCGCCGGGGCGGTATCGGCCAGGACCGAGGCCATGCCGGTGCGCTCGATCAGCTTGAGCGAGGCGAGGGCGAGGTCGTGCGCGACCTCGGGATCCATCCCGAACAGAAAGCGGCGTGCCAGGGAATACAGCATGGCGCGATTTTACAGGGAGAAGGGGAGGAAGAAAGCAAGAGCCGGAAGCCTGGAGCCTTCTTCTTACGCCGGAATCCTGCGTGCGCTAGTCGAGTTCTTCGGCCTTGAGCTCGCGCCACTCGCCGTCGATCAGGCCCTCGATCGGCCGGAACCTGGCCTTGTAAGCCATTTTGCGGCTGTTCCCGATCCAGTAGCCAAGATACAGGTAGGGCAGCCCGAGGCTGCGGCACTGCTCGATTTGCCACAGAATGTTATATGTGCCGAAGCTTGCGGCAGCGATGCCGGGCTCGAAGAAGGTATACACCGAGGACACGCCGTCGCCGAGGATGTCGACGATCGACACCATCATCAGCTTGCCCGCGTCGCGGAACTCGATCAGGCGCGTGTTGACCCGGCTTTGCAGCAGGAAGTGGGAATACTGGTCACGGCTGTCCTGGTCCATGCCGCCGCCGGAATGGCGATGCGCCTGGTAGCGCAGGTAGAGCGCGTAGTGCTCGTTGCGAAACCGCAGGCTCTGGGGCGCGGCGTCGAGCGCGGCGTGCCGCTTCTGCGCGCGGCGTTGCGCTCGCGTGGCCTCGAACTGCGCCACCGGAATGCGCACCGGCACACAGGCGCGGCAGGCGTCGCAATAGGGGCGATAGGTGAAAATGCCGCTGCGGCGAAAACCGGCCTTCACCAGCGAGCCATAGACCTCGTTGGAGATCAGGTGGCTGGGCGTGGCGACCTGGGACCGCGCCAGTTTCGCCGGCAGGTAGCTGCAGGGATAAGGCGCGGTCACGTAGAACTGCAGTACCGCGTGCGGCAGGTCGTTAAGCAGCGACATCGTTGTCCGTCTCCGGGGCGTCCCACTTCGTTGGCGTCACGGCATAGTCTACCAATTCCCGCAACTTTAGTGAAAATTCGCTGCGCGGGATTGCGCGCGCGCCGAGGCTGGCCAGGTGCCCGGTATGCATCTGGCAATCGATCATGCCGTAGCCTTGGCGCCGGAGACGCCGCACCAGATGCACCATCGCCATTTTCGAGGCGTCCCGCACCCGGGTAAACATGGACTCGCCGTAGAACATGCGGCCGATAGCCACGCCGTACAATCCGCCCGCGAGTTTGCCTTCGATCCAGGTTTCCACCGAGTGGGCGTAGCCGAGTCGGTGCAGGCGCTGATAGGCAGCGCGCATGTCGGCGGTGATCCAGGTGCCGGTATCGCCCACGCTGGGGGCGGCAGGATCAGCACCTCTGAGGGCGCAGCCCTGCATCACCGCTTCGAAAGCGCTGTCGAAACGAATCTCGTGGTCGCGGTTGCGCAGCGTCTTGGCCAGAGAGCGGGACACTTTCAATTCCGATGGAATGAGCACCATGCGCGGGTCCGGGCTCCACCACAGGATAGGCTCGCCTTCGGCATACCAGGGGAAAATGCCCTGGCGGTAGGCGGCGAGCAGGCGCTCGGGGGACAGATCTGCGCCCGCGGCAAGCAGGCCGTTGGGATGTTGCAGCGCCCTTGCCAGCGGCGGAAACGGATCCTCGCGTTCAAGCCAGGGGATCATGGATGCAGCGAACAGCGCGGCCCGGGATTCGGGCAAGCTGACATGAACCCCTGTTGCATCGCGCGGACGCCGGTTTCTGACATGCCGCACGCTAGCACAATGGGCTTGGCGGCGTCCATGACGCCGATGCAATACAAACTACGCGAAAGACTTCATAATGCGCGAAATATTTTGGGCCGTGCCGCGCACCCTGCGGTCCGGTCAAATCGAATTATCAGGAACCGGGAGGGGGTATGGATAACGTGAAATCAGGCGGTGACGTCCTGTTCATTCTGCTCGGGGGGATCATGGTGCTCGCCATGCACTCGGGTTTCGCTTTTCTCGAACTGGGCACCGTGCGCTGGAAGAACCAGGTCAATGCCCTGGTGAAGATCCTCAGCGATTTTGCC
>JADGRR010000592.1 GCA_017880745.1 Burkholderiales bacterium | reverse complement strand
CCGGGTCGGCAGCCTGCGCCGCGTTGATGGCCACGGCCGCGAACGCGGCTACGGATAAGAACTTTAGTGATTTGAACATGGCAGTCTCCTTGGGGTAACGCCAGCCGCGCGCATTTTGACCGGGACGCCTGGCGGAATTCCCGCCAGGCCGCAAACCGAGGGGAGCGCGAGGGAAGCCATCCCCTCGCGTTGCGGTACCCCTAGGTCTTGATCCCAAGCTTTGCCGCGCTGCGCTCGGCCGACTGGATGGTGTTGCAAAGTAACATGGTGACGGTCATCGGGCCGACACCGCCCGGTACCGGGGTGATGTAAGAGGCCTTCTCCTTCACGGCGTCGAAATCTACGTCGCCCACCAGCGTGCCGTCCGGCAGCCGGTTGATGCCGACATCGATGACTACCGCACCGGTCTTGACCATGGGCGCGGTGATCAAACCGGGCTTGCCCGCCGCCACCACCAGGATGTCGGCGAGGATGGTGAACTGCGCCAGATCGCGGGTCTTGACGTGGCAGATCGCCACCGTCGCTTCCTTCTGCATCAGCATCAGCGCCATCGGCTTGCCGACGATGTTGCTCGCGCCGACCACCACCACATTCTGTCCGGTGATGGGAATATTGCTGTACTCGAGCATGCACACCACACCGTAGGGGGTGCAGGGCGGGAACACCGTGCCGCCGCTAACCAGGCCGCCGACGTTGTACAGGCTGAAACCGTCCACGTCCTTTTCCAGCGCGATGCGCTCGATCACGGTGTGCACGTCCAGCTGCGGCGGCAGGGGCAATTGCACCAGGAGACCGTGAATTCTAGGGTCCGCGTTGAGCCGGTCGATGAGCTTCAGCACGTCTGCCTGCGAGGCCGTGGCGGGCAGCAGGTGCGCGTCCGAAAATATGCCGATGTCATGGCAGGCCTTGACCTTGTTGCGCACGTAGACTTGCGACGCCGCGTTGTCTCCCAGCATGATCACGGCCAGGCCCGGCGTGACCCCGGCCGCCTTCAGTTTGTCGGCGCGGATTCTCCACTCGTCGCGCACGCGGCGCGCGATGTCCTTGCCGTCGATGATCTTTGCGCTCATGCCTGGCCCCGGAAACCGGATATGACAAACAGCAGCATGCTGATTCCCATGAAAACGTAGCCTGCGGCGTCCAGGCGGCGCGCCAGGTTCTGCGTTCCGCCTCGCTTGCGCAGCAGGAGCGCGAACACGGACAGCGCTCCGCCTGTCAGCGCAACAGCGATTACGACCGGCCGGGTGAGCAGAGTTTCCATCAGGTTTTCGCCGAGCGCTTGGTGTAGGCCTCGACGAAATCCGACGCCGCCTTGCTGCCGCGCGAGAACGACTTCATCGCCTCCTCGTGCAGGATGGAGAGCGCCTCGGTCTTGATCTCGTTGGCGCGGTCGCTGGTTACGATGTCGGCAAGGCGGCGCGGCCGCGGCACGTCGACTTCCAGCACGGCGCGCACCTGCGTCGGGATGTTGGACATGATCAGCAGCCGGTCGGCGAGGAATACCGCTTCGTCGATGTCGGTGGTGACGAAGAAATTGGTGCGCCCCGATTCCTCGACCAGGCCGGCGTAGTATTCCCACATCAATTCCTTGGTCATCGCATCCAGGCCGCGGAACGGCTCGTCCAGGATCATCACCGTCGGGGTGTTGATCATGGCGCGCGCCAGTTCTGCGCGGCGCTGCATGCCGCCGGAGAGCTGAGTGGGGTACTTCCTGCGGAATTCCTGCAGGCCGACCTTGTTCAGCAGGAACTCGGCAAAGTCGAGCGTCTGCTGCGTCAGCTCGCCGCGGGCGCGCGGCCCGTAGAGAATATTGTCGTAGGTGGACATCCACGGGAACAGCGCCGTTTCCTGGAACACCACCAGGCGCTCGCGGCTGGGCCCGGTGATCGGCTCGCCGTCGATCTTGATGCTGCCTGAGGATGGCCGCTCGAAACCGGCGAGGAGGCGAATCAGCGTGCTCTTGCCGCAACCGGACGGGCCGATCATCACGGTGAGCTTGCCGCGCTCTATGGTGAAGGTGCAGTCGCGCACCACCTCCTTGGACAACTGCGCCGCGCCGTAGCTCTTGCTGACGCCGCTGACGACAATTTCGCCTGCTGCAACCACGGGCCGCGGAATGCTGGATTCGCTCATGCTCCTATCTCAGTCTCAGCCAGGGCGTGACGTACTGACCCAGGGCGCGCAGCAATTCGCTGGAAATGAAGCCCGCGATGCCGATGGAAATCATGCCCACCACGATCTGCTGGTAGGAGCCGCCGACGTAGGAATTCCAGATGAAGAACCCGAGTCCGCCGCCGCCGGTGCCGCCGGTCTGGCTGCCGCCGCCTGAAATCATCTCGGCCGCCACCACCACTTCCCAGGTGATGCCCATGCCCACCGCGGAGCCGACCATGATGGAGGGCAGCGTGCCGGGCAGGATGATGCGCCGGAAGATGTCCCACTTGCTCGATCCCATCGATTGCGCCGCCTGGAAATAGCGCTGGTCAATCGACTTGGCGCCGCCGACCACGTTGATGACGATGGTGTAGAAGGCGCCGAGGAAGGTGACGAAGGCGATCGACATCTCCTGCGTCGGCCAGAAGAT
>JADGRR010000591.1 GCA_017880745.1 Burkholderiales bacterium | reverse complement strand
GATGAACAGGCCGGCCAGTTCGGAGTGCAGCCCGAGCGCCAGCCCGGCTGCGGCCTCGATTGCAGGCAGGACCGAGGACGCAGTGTCGAGCGCCATGACGATGCGGCGGATCTTGGCGGCCTCAGCGGGCATCGTGTTTTCCGCGTGTGCGCGCGATCCGTCGTATCTGGCCGGGGCGCGGCTGCTCCCGATGCAGCGCCGCCAGTTCGCGCAGACGCGCCGCGACGCGGCCATTCAAGGTCATTTGCGGCCCGACGCCGGTGTCCTGCGGCAAGCCCGCGGGCATGCCGGTGAGCAGTTCGATGGCTTCGTCCGCCGTGCGCACTGCAAAGACGTGGAACTTTCCTTCCGCCGCGGCAGCTACCACCTCATCGCGCAGCATCAAATGGTCCACGTTGGCGGCGGGAATCAGCACGCCGTGTTCGCCGCTCAGCCCGCGCGCCTGGCAGATGTCGAAGAACCCCTCTATTTTTTCGTTCACGGCACCGATCGGCTGCACCTCCCCCAACTGATTGATCGAGCCGGTGACCGCGAGGCCCTGCCGGATCGGCACGTCGGCCAGCGAGGAGAGCAGGGCGCACAACTCGGCGAGCGAGGCGCTGTCGCCGTCTATATGGCTGTAGGTCTGCTCGAACACGAGGCTAGCTGCGAGCGCGTGCGGCAGGTTACTGGAGAAGCGTGCGGCCAAAAATGCGGACAGGATCATTACGCCCTTGGAATGGATCGCGCCGCCGAGTTCGACTTCGCGCTGGATGTCGATCACCTGGCCTTCGCCCAGGCGGGTGGTGGCGGTGATGCGCACCGGTTCGGCGAAGGCGAAGTCGCCGAGATCGAATACCGACAAGCCATTGACCTGGCCGACGGCCGCGCCGGCGGTGTCGATCAGCACTTTGCCGCGCAGGATCGCTTCCTGTACCTCGGCGCGCAGACGGCCGGCGCGGTGACGCTGGGCATCGATTGCCCCTTGGATGGCGGCGGCGCTGGTGGCGGCGCTGCCCGCCTGGCGCGCCCGGTGGTCGGCTTCATGCAGCAGTTCGACCATGCGCTCGACGTTGGCAGTGATCTTGTGCGTGTCGCCCGCGGCGCGCGAGCCGAAATCGAGCACGCGCGCGACTGCGTCGCGCTCGAGCGGCAACAGCTTGTCGCCGCGCGCGCGCGTGGCGATGAAGCGGGCGAACAGCAGACTGGTCTCCGGCGTGCGTTCCACGTGCTCTTCGAAGTCGGCGGCCACGCGAAACAATCTGCTGAAATCCGGGTCGTAGGCCTGCAGCAGATAAAACAGCAGCCGCTCACCGACGAGAACCACCTTCACTTTGAGTGGAATCGGCTCGGGTTCGAGCGACAGCGTGCTCACCAGGCCATACACCTCGCCCAGGGATTCAATGCGGATTTGATGGCGCAACAGCGCACGCTTCAATCCTTCCCAGGCGAACGGCTGGGTCAACAGCCTGATCGCGTCCAGGAGCAGGTAGCCGCCGTTGGCGCGGTGCAACGCTCCGGGCTTGATCTGGCCGAAGTCGGTGACCAGCGTTCCCAGGCGCGAAATATGGTCGATGCGGCCGACCAGGTTCTGCAGGGTCGGGTGATCCGCGTACACAACCGGCGAGCCGTCCGGCGCGCCGTTGTCCACCAGTACGTTCACCTGGTAGCGCCGCAGCGAGGGCTCGTCCTGCTGCATCAGCCGCGCGATCGGCGAGGGCTCTTCGTCCTGTTTGCGGAAATCGTCGGCGTTTTCGATCACGTCCCGCTGCACCGCATCCAGGTATTCCACCACGCGCGGCTGGTCGGCGTAGCGCTGCTTCAGCTCATCCACCAGGTGCCCCACGGCGTACAGCGTCATCTCGCGGTTCAGCTCGCGCACGCGCTCGAGGCGCTCCTTGCGCCAGCGCATGGTGTCGCGGATGAGTCGCTCGAGCTTGGTCTGCAGCGCCTCGATTGCGCCCTTGATGCGTTGTTGCTCCGCTTCGGGCAGCTTCGCGAACTCCTCCGCGCCCATCACTTCACCGTCCTTGACCGGCGCAAAAGAGAAGCCGGCCGGCGTGCGCAGCAGGGCCACGCCCTGGGCCATGGCTTCGTCGCCCAGTCCGGCAAACGCCTTTTCGTGGCGTTCCTTGAATTCGGCGTCGATGCTGTCAGTCTTGGAGCGGTACTCGTCGCCCTCGAATACTGCGGGGATGTTGCTGCGCAACTCCGCCACCAGCCGCGCCATGTCCGTACGCAGCCCGGCGCCGCGGCCGGGCGGCAGCTCGATGGCGATGGGGCGATGCGGATGGACGAAGTTGTTGACGTAGACCCAGTCGGACGGCCGCGGCGCGCTTGCGGCGCGCGCTTCTATCCGCTGACGCACCAGCGTGTGCCGGCCGCAGCCCGCAGGGCCCATGACGAACAGGTTGTAGCCGTCGCGCTCGATGCCGACTGCCAGCTCGATCGCATCCGTGGCGCGTTCCTGGCCGGGGATGACGCCGATGTCCTCGAGTTCGTTGGTCGTGGCAAAGGTGAATTGCCGGGGATCACAGCGGTGCGCGAGTTCCGCGACCGACAGGGGTGCAGGCAGGCTCATGCGAACACGCTCTTGAAGTCGATA
>JADGRR010000590.1 GCA_017880745.1 Burkholderiales bacterium | reverse complement strand
AACCGCAGCCGTCTGTCGGGGGCGCAATTGCGCAACCGCGTCATCACCGACACCTTCGAGCCGGGCTCCACCCTCAAACCCTTCACCGTGGCCCTGGGCATCGAACTCGGAAAAATTACGCCGCAAACAATGATCGCGACCGCGGGCGGCAGCCTCTCCATCGGCAAAGCAACCATCCATGATGCGCACCATTTCGGCGATATGACCGTAGCGCAGGTGATTCAGCGCTCGAGCAACGTTGGCGCGGCCAAGATCGCTCTTGCCCTGCCAGCCGAAGCGATGTGGGGCATGTTCGACACGGCCGGCTTCGGCAGCGCGCCGCGCCTCGGCTTTCCGGGGGAGGCGAGCGGCAAGCTGCGGCCGTACAAGACATGGCGCCCGATCGAGCAGGCTACCATGGCCTACGGCCACGGCATCTCGGTGTCGCTGCTGCAATTGGCGCGCGCCTATACCATTTTTGCCCGCGACGGCGAGTTGATGCCGCTGTCGCTGGTCCGGATCGATGCCCCGCAAGCGGGCAAGCAGGTGGTCTCGCCGGCTACGGCGCGCAAGCTGCGCGACATGCTGGAACTCGCGGTCGAGCCCGGAGGCACCGCGCCCAGGGCGCGCGTGATGGGCTATCGCGTGGCGGGCAAGACCGGCACCGCCCGCAAGGAGGAAAACGGGGGCTACGCCGAGCACAAGTACGTGTCCTCGTTCGTCGGCCTTGCGCCGGCCTCGGATCCCAGGCTGGTGATCGCGGTGATGCTCGATGAGCCTTCCGCCGGCCAGTACTACGGGGGAGCGGTGGCAGCGCCGGTGTTTTCGGCGGTGATGGGCGGGGCGCTGCGCATGCTGGGCGTGCCGCCGGACGCGCCGCTGAAGCCGCTGGAACTGCCGGCTGAGGGTTCCGAGATCAAGGAGGGCGTTTGACGACAGGGAAGTGAAGAAGGACGAGGCAGAAACGCAATACACAAAGAGTCAGGACTACAGCGCCGGAACTAACGTGACGAAGACAGCGATCGACATACTGAGCCAGTTGCAGCTGCAGGGAGCGAAGATCGGCGGTTTGAGCGCCGACAGCCGCGCCTTGCGCGCGGGCGACGTCTTCGTCGCCTACCCCGGCGCAAGTGCCGATGGCAGGCGCTATATCGCCGATGCCATCGCCCGCGGCGCGGCCGCGGCGCTGTGGGAACGGGAAGGCTTTTCCTGGGACGCGACTTGGCGCCTGCCCAATGTTGCGGTGGAGGGTCTGCGCGGCACGGCCGGTGAAATTGCACACGAAGTCTACGGCCGCCCGTCCGAGAAGCTGTGGCTGGCCGGTGTCACCGGTACCAACGGCAAGACTTCCTGCAGCCAATGGATCGCGCAGGCGCTCAGCGCGCTCGGGCGGAGGACCGCGGTGATCGGCACCCTCGGCAGCGGCTTCCCGGCTGCGACGGCGGGTGAATCGGCGGCAGACTTTGCGCCATCGGTGAATACCACGCCGGATGCGATCGAACTGCATCGCCGGCTGGCCGAATTTCTCCGGGCGGGCGCGCAGGGTGTGGCCATGGAAGTCTCCTCCATCGGCCTGGATCAGGGGCGGGTCAACGGCGCGCAGTTCGACGTGGCGCTGATGACCAATTTCTCGCGCGACCATCTGGATTACCACGGCGATATGGAGCGTTACGCTGCGGCCAAGGCGCGACTATTCGATACGCCCTGGCTCTCCGGCGCGGTGCTCAACCTGGACGACGTGCTCGGCGTGCGTATCGCGCAGAAGCTCGCCGGCAGCAAGGTCGCGTGCGCAGGGTACAGCGCGCATGCCGGGGTTGCCGGCGCCGCGGGGCTGGAATTCTTCCTCGAGGCCGAAAACATCCGGCTGAGCGAGCGCGGCCTTGCCTTCGGCCTGGTGAGTTCCTGGGGCCGTGCCGAAGTGCACAGCCGGCTGCTCGGGCGCTTCAACGTGTCCAATCTGCTCGGCGTGCTGGGTGTGCTGCTCGGCGCCGGGGTGGCGCTGGAGCAGGCCGTTGCGGCGGTCGCGGCGCTTACGCCGGCGCCCGGGCGCATGCAGCGCCTGGGCGGTGCGGGCAAGCCGCTCGCCGTGGTGGATTATGCCCACAGTCCGGATGCGCTGGAGGCGGTACTGGTCAGCTTGCGCCCTCTGGCGCAGGCGTCCGGCGGCCGGCTGATCTGCGTCTTCGGCTGCGGCGGCGACCGCGATCGTGGCAAGCGCGCATTGATGGGGGCGATCGCGGTGCGCACCGCCGACCAGGTGGTGTTGACCAGCGACAACCCGCGCAGCGAAGATCCGCTCGCGATCATCACCGACATACTGGAAGGCGTGCTGGGCGAGGCGCAAGCGGGGCAGGAGCCGCAGGTTATCGTCGACCGGCGCGAGGCGATTGTTGCGGCAATTTCGGGCGCAGCCACAGGCGATGTCGTGCTCATCGCCGGCAAGGGCCACGAGGATTACCAGGAGAGCGCCGGCCGGCGCGTTCCTTTCCTGGATGCCGCAGTGGCGGCAGAAGCGCTCTCGGCGTGGACGCAATGATGGACATGCGCGAAGCGGCGCAGGGCGCCAGCGGCGAACTGTGCGGGGCTAACGCGCACTTCGCCTCGGTATCG
>JADGRR010000079.1 GCA_017880745.1 Burkholderiales bacterium | reverse complement strand
CGATCGGGGATGCGCGCTGGTTCACCCGGACGGCGTCGAAATACGCGAGCGAACGCATCGTGTTCGACCGCCCGATAGGCAAGAACCAGGGCATCCAGTTTCCGATCGCGCGCGCCTATGCGGAAATGCAGGCCGCCGACATGATGCTGCGCAAGGCGGCGGCACTGTACCAGGCGGGGCTCCCCTGCGGCGAGGATGCGAACCTCGCCAAGCTCCTAAGCGCGGATGCCGCGTGGCATGCGGCCGAGGCGTGCATGCAGACCCACGGCGGATTCGGCTATGCGCGCGAATACGACGTCGAGCGCAGGTGGCGCGAGGCGCGCATCCAGCAAATCGCGCCGGTGTCCACCAACCTCATCCTTGCCTACATCGGCGAGCACGTGCTCGGCATGCCGCGCTCGTATTGAGCGTGGCGCGCAATCCATCCGACCGGGGTGCTGCAGTTGCGATCACGGCGCCGTCAGCGCCAATTGACGTTGCCGAACCCGTCCTGGCCGAGCCAGGTGTAGAAAACGCCGATCGTTCCCCTGGCCTGCGTCCTGGTCCCCAGGTCGGGAAAGAACGCGTCGCGGCGATTTCCCAGGTACTTGATCGTGAGTGCATGCCGGCGCTTGATGCGCACCGTATAGGACGCGTCCAGGCGGACGATATTGTCACGGCCCCCGCGGGCGGCGGCGGCGACGTTGCTCACGAAGTATTCGCGCGCGGTCAGATCGAGCGAGGCCCTGTCCCCGAATATCATGCGCAACGCGAACAGGGCTTGCGGCGCCAGGCCATAGTGGTATTCGATCTCGGAGGCGTTCGGGCGCGTGGTGCCGACCGCGGCGTAGCCGACGCCGAGGAGGGCAGTGCTCTGAAGCGCGATCGAATTGGACAGCCGTCTTTCAGCGGTGGTGCCGAGCGACAGCGCCGTGCTCGATACGCGGAAGATTTGCGGCGCCATGTAGTCGTAGCTGCCGTACAGGCCCCAGATTCCGCGGTAATTCGCGCCTTGCTCGTAGTCCCTTCCAACCAGCAGTCCGCGAGTCATGAGGCTCTCGAAACCGTTGGCGCTCGAGACGGTAGCCTGCAGGTTGAAGTAATCGAACGGACGCGTATACGAATAGCCCGGCTTTCCCGGCAGCCCGTAATCCACGGAGAAATCCGCGAGCGCCTCGTTGCGCCTGAGCTGTGTCGTTGAGGTGCCCTGGGCGTTCTTCGCGGTGCCGCTGAAACCGAGTTGCAGGCGGCTGTAATAGGCCGGATCGCGGCTCGCGAAAATCGCGTCCAATCGGTCGCGATAGACAAGGCGATTGAAGCCCGTCGCCGGAGAAATCACCGCCGCGCCGAGCTCGCGCCACAGGGGGGGCACGTCCCCTCCGTGCTCGATCATCAGGCTGGACAAGCGGAACAGCGCCTCACCCAGGAAGCTCCCGCCTATGCCGGTATTGATCTGATCGTTTCTGGAGGGCGGCACGCGTTCCCCGGCGACCTCCCACAATGCGCTGCCCGCAAAGGTGTACGCGAGCCCCTCCCAGTAGTTGAGTCCCGCAGACCGTGCGAACCCGTGGTACACCGATCCCGCATACGGATGCCCCAACTGATTGGTGCGAAATGGATCGTCATCGACGACCCAGCTGCTGCGCAAGTTGCGGCTGATCGTCGATAAGTTGCTTTTGTAGTCGCCGCTGGGGTCGCGGCGGTTGGCCAGATTCAGCAGCGCCTCGAAGCCGAGGATTTCGTATGCCGGAATGGAGTAGCTCTTGCGCGCCGCCGGGTCCGCCGAAAAATCGAGCTTCGGTTTGTCAGGTTCGCCTGCCGTTCCTTCGTTTGCGAACGTTGCCCAAGACTTCGGTGTGCCGGTGAACGCTGGCTCTGCGGCGAACGCAGCACACGCTGCAGTCAAGCCCAGCGTGAAGGCAGCGCCGAAGAGCGCAGTCCGGCACACCGAGTCGAACTGAAAAGCGCTCGCTCCAGCTGCTGGAATCGAATGAGGAAGTCGCATCGCATAATTCTATCCCAAGCTGGAAAGATACACCGTGCGCTAGCGCACATTGGTGCGGCCAGTTTCGACTCCAGACGGAAAGATCGACAACCCGCCGCTCCGAACCGCCCGGCTAATTTGGAGCGGGATTGCGCTCCGGCGCCCGCGGGAGTCGGAACCCGGCCAGCCTTCCCCGGGCACGGTAGAATCCAGGGATGCAGGACAAGCTCATCGCGGTCGAAGCCGATATCACAACGTTGGAGGTGGATGCCATCGTCAACGCCGCCAACAACTCGCTTCTGGGCGGCGGCGGCGTTGACGGCGCGATCCACCGCGCGGCGGGACCCGAGTTGCTCGCCGAGTGCCGCACGCTTCAAGGCTGCGCCACCGGGCGCGCCAAGATCACGCGCGGCTACCGCCTCCCGGCCAAGTACGTCATTCACACCGTCGGGCCGATATGGCAGGGCGGCGCGCAGGGCGAACCCGAACTGCTCGCCTCCTGCTACCGCGAGAGCCTGGCACTGGCGCGCGCGCACGGCGCGGGCCGCATCGCCTTCCCTGCGATCAGCTGCGGCGTCTACGGCTATCCGCCGCAGCAGGCGGCGCGCATTGCGGTGCGCGAGTGCGCGCAGTTCGCCGCGAACGCGCCTCAAGTCGCGCAAATCGTGTTCGCCTGCTTCGGCGCCGAGATGCTGTCGCTGTATCGGGCGGAGCTCGCAAGCCTGTAACATGGCGGTCACCGTGACCGCCGTCGATCCCAGACCCTCGCCGCTGGCGCGCTATCTGCTGCTCGCCTATGTGCTGCTGGTCATTTACGCCAGCCTGCACCCGTTCTCCGGCTGGCGCGATCAGGGCGTGGGCGCCTTCGCCTATCTCCGCGGCGCCTTGCCGCGCTACATCACCGCCTTCGATCTGGTAACCAATTTCGCCGCCTATATGCCCCTGGGGTTTTTCGTGCTGCTGGCGCTGCACCCGCTCCTGCGCGGCGCGCGCGCGTTCGCCGCGGCCGGACTGGCCGGCTGCTTCCTGAGCCTCGTGCTGGAGGCACTGCAAACCTACCTGCCCAGCCGTATTCCGTCCAATCTCGATCTCGCGACCAATGGCCTGGGCGCCTTCGCCGGCGCCGGCCTGGCGCTGCGTTTCGGCGTCGGCCTGCTCGACAGCGGCAGGATTCACGCGCTGCGGCATCGGTGGTTTTTCGCAGGCCACCAGCACGACCTCGGCCTGGTGTTGCTTGCGCTGTGGCTGTTCACACAGCTCAATCCGGAGACCTTGCTGTTCGGCAACGGCGACCTGCGCGGGCTGCTCGAGCCTCCGCCGGCGGCCCTGCATCCGGCCGAAGTGTTCATCCAGATGGAAGCGGCCGTCGCCGCCTGCAACCTGATCGCGATCGGCCTGTTCCTGTCCTGCCTGACGCAAGACAACCGGCCGCTGCGGGGCCTGTTGCTGGCGCTGCTCGCGTGGGCGCTGGCGCTGAAGACGGTCGCGGTGGGCGTGTTGCTGAAGGCACAGAACGTGTTTGCCTGGCTCACGCCGGGCGCGCTACTCGGCCTCGCCGGCGGCGCGCTAATTGTGATGCTGGCGGTGGCGCTGCCGCGCGCCGCGCGCCTGGCGCTCGCAGGCTTGATGCTGATGGCCGCAACCGTGCTGGTCAACCTCGCGCCGGAGAACCCTTATTTCGCCAACGCCCTGCAGCAATGGCCGCAGGGATACTTTCTCAATTTCAACGGGGTGACACACCTCGTCTCGCTCGCGTGGCCGTTCGTCGCGCTGTTTTATCTGATGCTGCTCGCGCCGCGGCCGGGCGAGGCAGGTCGAGGCAGCGCCGACACGCTATAATCCAGCGTTCGTCGGAACCGACAATGCTGGCAGGCTGCACGCCGCTCGAGCGCTGCCTCTACGATTGAATCCCGCATGAGTTACTACACCCACCATGTTTTCTTCTGCTGCAACCAGCGAGATGGCGGCCGCGTCTGCTGCAACGACAAGGGCGCGAGCAGGCTGCGCGACTACGCCAAGCAGCGCGTGAAGGAACTCGGACTCGCCGGGAAAGGCAAGGCGCGCATCAACCAGGCGGGTTGCCTCGACCGCTGCGAGGAAGGCCCGTGCATCGTGGTCTACCCGGAAGAGGTCTGGTACACCTATATCGACGAGCACGACATCGACGAGATCATCAAGGAGCATCTGCAGCATGGACGCGTGGTCGAGCGCCTGAAAATATGACGCGCTCGCCGAGCGAGCGCCTGCTGCTGGACGGCGCGGCGGGCAAGGTCGAATGCGTGATCGACCTGCCCGCGGGCGGCACCTGCCGCGGCGTGGCACTGGTCGCGCACCCGCATCCGCTGTTCGGCGGCAGCCTCGACAACAAGGTGGCGCAGACCCTGGCGAAAACTTTCGTCGAGCTGGGTTACGCCGCGCTGCGACCCAATTTCCGCGGCGTCGGGGCGAGCGCGGGAGCGCACGACGAAGGTCGCGGCGAGACCGACGACCTGCTGGCGATCCTGGATTACGCGCGCGCCCGCTTTCACGCGCAATCGCCGGTGCTGGCAGGCTTCTCCTTCGGCGCCTACGTGCAAACCCTGGTCGCGCACCGCGTTCAGCCTGAGCGCATGGCGCTGGTGGGTGTGGCGGCGGGTTTCGTCAGCGGCGGACGCAGCTACACCTCGGAGCCGGTGCCGGCAGACAGCATTGTGATTCACGGCGAACTGGACGAGACCGTGCCGCTCGCCAACGTGCTCGCCTGGGCGCGGCCGCAGGAGCTGCCCATCGTCGTGGTGCCCGGCGCGGATCATTTTTTTCACCGGCGGCTGCATATCATCAAGAACATTATCAAGGGCGCGTGGCGGGGCTGAGAGCCCACAACACGATGCGGGGATACTTCCCCCGTGCGCCCCTGATCAAGCGCGGGCTAGCGCGCCGGAACTTCGCTGCTCCCGCGCTGCTTGCCAATGCTGCGGGCGGGTTCTATGCTGCGCTCGTCCGTCCTGCAATTCGCACTTTTTGAGGTCCTCCCCGATGCTCTGGATCAAAGCGCTGCACATCATGTTCATGGTGGTCTGGTTTGCCGGGCTGTTCTACCTGCCGCGGCTGTTCGTCTATCACGCCATGACCGAGGACAGCGCAGGCAGCGAGCGCTTCAAGGTCATGGAGAGCAAGCTTTACTACAGAATCATGACCCCGGGCGCGGTGTTCACCATCTTCTTCGGGGTGTGGCTGTGGCAGGGCTATGGCTTTGCCGGCGGCTGGCTGCACGCCAAGCTGGCCGTGGTCGCGGCTCTCGTGCTCTACCATGTTTACTGCGGCAGGCTGCTCGCCGATTTCAAGCATGACCGCAAAGCGAGAAGCCACGTCTGGTACCGCTGGTTCAACGAAGTACCGGCGATCTTTCTCATTGCCGGCGTGATCATGGCGGTAGTAAAGCCGTTCTAGCCATGGCCGTGACCGCGCAATCGATCCGCGCTGCGGCCGCCGTGCTCGCGGACCAGGTGATCGACACGCCCTGCCTGTACTCGCGCACGCTGTCCGGGATCACCGGCGCCGAGGTGTATCTCAAGTTCGAGAACCTGCAGTTTACCGCCTCCTTCAAGGAACGCGGCGCGCTGGTCAAGCTGGCATCACTCTCGCCGGAGGAGCGCGCGGCAGGCGTGCTCGCAGTATCCGCCGGCAACCACGCGCAGGGCGTGGCCTATCACGCCAGGCGCTTGGGGCTGCGCGCCGTCATCGTCATGCCGCGCCACACGCCGCATGTGAAAGTGGAGCATACCCGCGCCTTCGGCGCCGAAGTGATCCTCGCCGGCGAGGGCTTCGACGAGGCCAAGGCGCAGGGTCTCGCGCTCGCGGCCGAGCGCAAGCTGAGCCTCGTGCATCCGTATGACGACGAACATGTGATCAGCGGCCAAGGCACGGTGGCGCTGGAAATGCTCGCGCGCGAGCCGCGGCTGGAGGTCCTCGTCGTGCCCGTGGGCGGGGGCGGCCTGATCGCCGGCATGGCGGTCGCAGCCAGGGCGGTCACGCCCGGCATCGAGCTCTACGGCGTCGAGAGCGAGAATTTTCCGTCGATGTACTGCGCGCTGCGCGGCGAGACGGCCCGGTTCGCCGCAAACACCATTGCCGAGGGCATCGCCGTAAAAGAGCCGGGCGCGCTCACCTTGCCGATCGTGCGCGATCTCACGCGCGGCATCCTGCTGGTCGGCGAGGGCGAGATCGAGCACGCCATCGTGCTGCTGCTGGAAATCGAGAAGACGGTGGTCGAGGGCGCGGGCGCGGCCGGCCTGGCTGCCCTGCTCGCTTATCCTGAGCGTTTCCGCGGCAGGCGCGTGGGAATCGTGCTCTCCGGCGGCAACATCGATCCGCTGATGCTGTCGGTGATCATCGAGCGCGGGATGGTGCGCGCCGGCCGGCTCGCCCGGCTCACGGTCGAGCTGCGCGACCTGCCCGGAGCGCTCGCCACGGTCACCGCCTGCCTCGCCGAGGCCAATGCCAATATCGAGGAAGTGCACCATCAGCGCGCCTTCACCAACCTGCCGCTGCAGACCGCCGAAGTCGATTTCGTGCTGCAGACCCGAGGCCGCGAGCACATCGAGGACATCATCGGCGCGCTGCGCGCCGCCGGCTTCGCCGCCCGGATACACGGTGCATGAGCGCGGCATGAGCGCAACCTTTGGCATCGTCGGCGGCCACACCGATTAGCATCGACAACTCACCCGGAGTTCAATCATGAAACCAGCCCTGATCATCATCGACATCCAGAACGACTACTTCCCCGGCGGCAAGATGGAACTCGAGGGCAGCCCCGAGGCGAGCCTGCAGGCGGCGAAACTGCTCGAGGTCTTCCGCACCAGGGGGCTGCCGCTGGTGCACATCCAGCACGTCTCCAACCGGCCCGGCGCGAGCTTTTTCCTGCCCGGCACCGAGGGCGTGAACATCCATGCCAACGTGGCGCCGCGCGCCGGAGAAACCGTGCTGCAGAAACATTTCCCCAACAGCTTCCGCGGAACAACGCTGCTGGAGCATCTGCGCGCTCTGGGCGCCGACCATCTGGTCATCGCCGGCATGATGACCCATATGTGCGTGGATGCGACCACACGCGCCGCTTTCGATCTCGGTCTTTCCTGCAGTCTGGCGCACGACGCCTGCGCCACCCGCGCACTCGCCTTCGGCGACGAACGTGTGCCTGCGGCGCAGGTGCACGCAGCGTTCGTGGCGGCGCTTGCCGGTCTCTACGCCAAGGTGCAGAGCGCCGCGGCGATCGCGGCGGAGATTGCGGCTTAGGTTTTCCTGCGCACCGGCCTGCCGAGCAATTCCTCCGACAGTGCAAACTGTTCGGCGGCGGTCAGTTCCCGCGGCGCCGGCCGTTCGAGCAACAGCCACAACATGGCGCCGTTGACCAGAACGAATATGACCTCGAGCCAGAGCATGGCGGCGACGATCACGCGCATGGAGTTGTCCCCGAACACGAAATAGAAGCCGTCGAACGAAGGCAACAGCGCCTTGGACGCCGTGTAATGATCCTGGAACGGCGGAAACAGCAGCGCCAGCAGCAGATTCAGGGCCACCCCCAGGAGCACCAGATTCTGCCGGTCCAGCCGGCGTCGCAGACGCGCCCGGTCGCGCAGCAGCAGCCAGGCGATCAGGGTGTTGATCAGCACCGTGAATATCTCGATAGCGAGGAAATCGTCGTTGACCGCGCTGTTGGGATGATCTCCGAACACGGGCAGGAAGCCGTCGAAGTTGGGCACGCTGCCATGTGCATAGCTGACGTAGTCGTACGGCGGGAACAGCAGCATCAGCAACAGATTGATGGCGGCGGCAATCAGCATGACGGCCTGGTATTTGTTCATCGGCTTTTTCTCACTGGCGATACCCGGATATAGTAGCCGGTCTTGCACCCCGTCATGCCACGAGGCCGTTTCAGAATTAACGAAACGGCCTCTGAATCAGCGGAGCACGAGGGGAGGCGCCCCGAAGGAAGTCCCCTTGGGGGATATCCCCTCATTTCGCAATGCGCTTTGAGCCGGGGGTTTTTCCCACGGCAGCAACTGACGATGTTGTGCATTCGCTTACCCTGTTTTATGTTACTTTTGCGTTCAGCCTTCGATCGATCATTCCCGATTTCCCATGAGTCCGCAAGCCAACGCCAAACTGTTCGCACCCTGCCCGCGCGGCCTGGAAAACCCGCTCGCCGCCGAGCTTACCGCACTGGGAGCGAGCGCAGTGCAGACCGTCGCCGGCGGCGCGGCCTTCGAGGGCGACACCGGCGTGATCTACCGCGTCAACCTGGAAAGCCGCATCGCCACGCGCGTGCTCCTGCGCCTGTTCACCCTGCCCTACCGCAGCGAAGAGGACATCTACCGCGCCGCCTACGACTTCGACTGGCCCCGACAGTTCGAGGTCGCGCGCAGCATCCGCGTTTACCTTACCGCGCAGCGCTGCCCTCTCAAGAGTCTCGACTTCCTCACGCTGCGCATCAAGGACGCGGTATGCGACCGCTTCAGGAGCGCCGTCGGCAGCCGGCCCAATGTCGACACGCGCGCGCCTGAGGTGCGCGTCCACGCCTTCATCGATGCCACGCAGTTCACGCTCTACCTCGACACTTCGGGCGAACCGCTGTTCAAGCGCGGTGCGCGCGCCGCGCAAGGCGAAGCTCCACTCAAGGAAAATCTCGCCGCAGGCATACTCAGGCTGACCGGATGGGAACCGGGAACGGCGCTGCTCGATCCCATGTGCGGCGGCGGCACCTTCCTTGTCGAAGCGGCGCAGATTGCGCTCGATATCGCGCCGGGCATGGCGCGCAGCTTCGGTTTCGAAAAGTTGAAAAATTTCGACGCGGCACTGTGGCGCGCGCTGCGTTCGGCGGCCGAAGCGCGGCGCAAACCGCTCGTGCCCCTGCCGATCTACGGCAGCGACCTCTACGGCGACACGCTCAAGCTGGCGCAGACGAACCTGCGCGCGGTTGGCCTGGAACAGGCGGTGCAGCTGAAACAGGCGAATGCGCTGGAGATTTCGGCGCCGGCCGTGACCGGCGTGCTGGTCACCAACCCGCCCTACGGCGAGCGCATGGGCGAGCAGCAGGAATTGGCCGCGTTCTACCCCAAGTTCGGCGATGCGCTGAAGCAGAAATTCGCCGGCTGGAACTGCTACATTCTCAGCGCCGACATGAATCTGCCCAAGCTGATCAAGCTGCAGGTGTCCAAGCGCACGCCCTTGTTCAACGGCGCTCTGGAGTGCCGCTTGTTCGAGTACAAGATCGTGGCGGGCAGCATGCGCGACCCTAAGCCCGTCCAGGGCAGCGACGCGGCCGCGCCGGCAGGCGAGCGCTAGCTCCACTGACGCTGCGGTGGTCGGCGGCGGGCTGGAACCGCCTAGCCCGCCGCGCGCTTGCGAGCCTTGACCGCCTTGGCGGCGGTCTTGGTCGCGCGCTTGGTCGCAGTCTTGGCGGTTTTCTTCGCGGTGCCCCTGGCGGTCGTTCTGGTCGCGGATT
>JADGRR010000078.1 GCA_017880745.1 Burkholderiales bacterium | reverse complement strand
GCTTACGACCAGGCCACCGGCTTCGGGCTGGTGCAGCCGCTGGGCGATTTGCGCGCGCCGGCGCTCGAGCGCGGCTCGGCCGCTGAGGTGAGTGCCGGCGACGAGGTGTTTGTCATCGGCCACGGCGGGCGAGCGCATGCGCTCAAGGCCAAGTTGTTCGCCAAGCGCGAGTTCGCCGGCTATTGGGAATATCTGATCGAGGACGCCTTGTTTACCGTGCCGGCGCACCCGCAATGGGGCGGCGCGGCGCTGGTGGATGCAGGCGGGCGCCTCGTGGGCATCGGCTCGCTGCTGGTGCAGGAGGCCTTGGGCGAGGAGGCGGAGCAGGGCAACATGTTCGTTCCGATCGATCTGATCGAACCCATCCTCGAGGACTTGCTCGCGCACGGGCGCGCGGCGCGCGCGCCGCGCCCGTGGCTCGGCATGTACACGCAGCAGGTTGAAGGACGCCTGGTGGTGGGCGGCCTGGCCCCGGGCAGCCCGGCGGAGCGCGCCGGGGTGCAGGCCGGGGATCTGGTGCTCGGGGTCGCGGGCGCGCGCACCGCCAGCCTCGCCGACTTTTTGCGCAAGGTCTGGCGCCTGGGCGGACCGGGCGTCGAGGTTCCCTTGATGCTCGCGCGCCAGGGAGACGTGCTGCGCCTCAACGTGCAGTCGGCCGATCGCAGCGATTTCCTGAAGAAGCCGCGACTGCACTGATCAAGAGTCTGGTACGAAACGAGGGGATATCCCGCGAGGTGGGAGACCGAAGGTCGGGACCACCCGAAGAGGTGGGGACTTCCTTCGGGGCGCCTCCCCTCGTGCTCCCCTAATTCGGACCGTAGCAAAATGACTTTTGCTACGGCTTCTAAGAATAGGTGATCGCGTCGCGCCGCTCGCCGCGTTCGAGGTGCGGCACGCAATTGAAGCTCACCAGGCGCATCGAGCGCGGGCTGAAGAAGATCTCGCAGAATCCCGAGTTGCGAAACTGCAGATTGAGTTCTATCGCGGTGCGCGCGGGCGCCTGCAGCAGGTCGGCGACCCCGCGTCCGATGGCGCCGCCTGAAGTTGCGGCAAGCACATTCACATCATCGGGCAGACCGGCGCCGGCGCTCTTCATCGCCGCGGCGATGCGCTCGCCGAAGCCGCTCCAGGTCTCGGGCAACGGCCCTTGCAGCTTGTCTTCCGACCAGGCCGCGAGCGCCGCCTTGATGGTGCGATAGACCGCGCGCACGTCGCCTTTGGCGCGGGCCTGCGCCCATTCGTCGCCGAGGTAGGCCTTGTACAACGCTTCGCCCGAATACTCGTTCCAGCCGGGGTGCTCCGCGGCCGCCAGTGTCGAACCCATGGTGTCGAGGATTGCGCGCGCGGTCTGGCGCTGACGATCCAGCGTGCCGCAGACCGCGCGCGCGAACACGATGCCGCGCTCGGCGAAATATTCGCCGAGCCAGACCGACTGCTGCCGGCCGAGCTCGCTCAGGCGGTCGTAGTTCTCGGCGGCGAAGGAGGCCTGGCCGTGACGGACCAGATAGAGGATAGCCATGCAGGCGGGAGGATACGTGAATTCGGCGGCGCGCGTCACGCCGGCCGTGCTGGAACCAAGAGTAGGAATGACAGCGCAGGAACCATTGTTGTCTTTGCCGGATTGCCGCCGTACAATCATCGGCCAGAGCGTGCAATGTCGAACACGACGAAGCCCAGCCGCCGCCTTCCCTTCCCGGTTTTGCGGCAACCGAAAGAAAGGAGGATCCACCATGTTCCGCAGTTCCAGGAGAATAACCGCGACTGCAGCGCTCGCCGTGCTCGCCTGCGCCGCCGGCAGCCTGCCCGCGCAGGCGCAGGACAACACGCAGTTCATCCCGATCGTCGGTTACCGCGTCGGCCAGTTCGCCTCGGTCGGCTCGGGCTTTTACAGCGGCATGATCGATTATTTCACCATGATCAACGCGCGCGATGGTGGCATCAACGGAGTCAAACTCACCTGGGAAGAGTGCGAAACCGAGTACAACAATGCGCGCGGTGTCGAATGTTATGAGCGGCTGAAGAACAAGGGGCCGACCGGCGGCACCGTGGTGCAACCCATGTCCACCGGGATTACCTATTCGATTCTCGACCGCTCCGTTGCCGACAAGATTCCGCTGGTCACCATCGGCTACGGCCGCACCGACACCAGCGACGGCCGCGTCTTTCCCTATGCGTTTCCGATGATCACCAATTACTGGAGCCAGACCACCGGGATCATCAAGTTCATGGGCCAGAAATTGGGCGGCATGGACAAGCTGAAGGGCAAGAAGATCGCGCTCGTGTACCACGATTCGGCCTTCGGCAAGGAGCCGATCCCGATATTGGAGGACTTGGCGAAGAAATACGGCTTCGACCTGCTGCTGGTGCCGGTGGCGCCGCCGGGCGTAGACCAACAGGCCCAGTGGCTGCGCGTGCGCCAGGAAAAACCGGACTTCGCGTTGCTGTGGGCCGCCGGCGTGATGGTGCCTACCGCGATCAAGACCGCCGCCAAGGTCGGTTATCCGCGCGACAAGGTGATCGGCATCCATTGGTCCGGATCGGAGGAGGACGTGATCCCCGCCGGTGACGCCGCCAAGACTTACATCTCCGCTACCTTCTCCGTCACCGGCAGCAATTACCCGATCGTCCAGGACGTGATCAAATACGTGTACAAGAAGAACAAGGGCAGCCTCGACGACAAGTCGCGCATCGGTACCATCTATTGGAACCGCGGCCTGATCGGCGGCATGGTCACGGTCGAGGCGATCCGCATCGCGCAGGAGAAGTACGGCAAGGGCAAGCCGGTGACCGGCGAGCAGGTGCGCTGGGCCCTGGAGCACATCAAACTCGACAACGCCCGCCTCAAGCAACTGGGCGCGGAGGGCTTCATGCCGCCGACCGTGATCAGCTGCGCCGACCACGAAGGCTCGGGCATGATCAAGTTCCAGCAGTGGGACGGCAAGCAGTGGAAACCGATCTCCGACTGGATCGCGCCGGAGAAAGAACTGGTGCGCGCCAAGGTCGAGGCCTCCTCGACGGCCTATGCCAAGGAAAAGGGCATCACGCTGAGGGATTGTTCCAAGGAAAGCTGAAAACGCTGCATCGCCGCGGCCGGACGCAACGCCGGCCGCGGCGGGCAGTCAGATGCCGTAACGCTGCAACCCGTTCAGGTCGAGCACGGTGACCAGGCCGTAATCGACCTTGATCAGGCCTGCGCCTGCAAGCACCCGCAGCGCGCGGTTGACGCGCTGGCGAGAGGCGCCGGCGAGGTAGCCGAGTTCTTCCTGCGAAATCTGGATGTGCGGCTCGGTGACCGGGTACAGGTGCGGGTTGAACAGCGCCGCCAGCGCGCGCGCCACGCGCGCGTCCGGTTCGAGCAAGCGGTCATGCTCGACCATGCCGATGAATTGTCCCAGACGCTCGTTCAATTGCTTTAGCAGGAACTGGTTGAAAGCGATGCTGGTGTCCAGCAGCCAGCGGAAGGTGGCCTCGGGCATGAGCGCGATACGCGAGTCGCGCAGCGCGACGATGTCGTATTTGAGGGGCTCCCCCTTGAGGACCGATCCTTCCCCGAACCAGCCCCCGGCGGGTATGCCCGCGAAAGTCACCGACTTGCCCGAGGGCGAGAGGCTGTGGATCTTGACCAAGCCGTCGACCACCCCGACCCAGGCGCTCGCCGGATCGCCCTTGCGGCAAACGGTGCTGCCGGCCTCGAACTCGCGCACCATGATCGCTGCGCGGATCCGGTCCAGGTGTTCCGCGGACAATCCACGCGTCCAGGGGCTCAGCGCCAGCATGTCCTCCAGCGATCGCACCGCGTGCCCGCCTGTTCAAATGTCAGCCAGATGACATTTTGCACGAAGTTTGTGCCGTATAGTTATCCGCCGGCGCCACGGTTGTGCGCGCATACGCGCGCCCCGGTTCCTGTCGGCAAAAGCGTTTAGGCTACAATAAGCTAGAACGCTCCCGGAAGCGGAGCGTAAGAGGTTGGAGGAGGGTCCAATGTCGGGAAGGTCTCCGGATACGTTTCCGCGGCTGCTGCTGCATCAGGCGGCAGTGCGCGCCGATCAGCCGGCGGTGCGCGAAAAAGACCTCGGCATCTGGCAGACCTGGACCTGGGGCCAGGTCGCGGACGAAGTGCGCGCGCTGGCCTGCGGCCTGGCCGAGATCGGCTTCAAGCGCGGCGACAACCTCGCGATCATCGGCGACAACCGGCCGCGCCTGTATTGGGCCATGGCCGCGGCGCAGTGCCTCGGCGGCGTGCCGGTGCCCATGTACCAGGACGCGGTAGCGCAGGAATTGTTGTTCGTGCTGCAGGACGCCGAGATCAAGTTCGCTATCGTCGAGGACCAGGAGCAGGTGGACAAGCTGCTCGAGGTCAAGGAGCACTGCCCGCAGCTTGCGCACATCCTGTACGACGAGCCGCGCGGGATGCGGCATTACAACCAGCACTTCCTGCACGGCCTGGACGAGGTGCAGCAGATGGGGCGCACCCACATGCGCAACCATCCCGAATTCCTCGACGCCGAAATCGCGCAGGGCAGCCCCGACGACGTGGCGATCATGCTCTACACTTCGGGCACCACGGGCAAGCCGAAGGGCGTGTGCCAGACCCATGCCGCGTTCATCACGGCGGCGCAGAGCGGCGTCGATTTCGACAGCCTCGGGCCGCAGGACGACATCCTCTCCTACCTGCCGATGGCCTGGGTCGGCGACCACCTGTTCTCCTATGGCCAGGCAATGGTCGCCGGCTTCACCATCAACTGCCCAGAATCGGGCGACACGGTGATGACCGACTTGCGCGAGATCGGTCCCACTTACTATTTCGCTCCGCCGCGCGTGTTCGAGAACCTGTTGACGCAGGTGATGATCCGCATGGAGGACGCGAGCGCGATCAAGCGCGGGATGTTCCAGTACTTCATGGAAGTGGCACGCCGCTGCGGCTCCGAGATTCTCGATCGCAGGGCCGACGTTGCCCTGAGCGACCGGGTGCTCTACGCGCTCGGCAACCTGTGCGTCTACGGGCCGCTGCGCAATGTGCTCGGCATGAGCCGCATCCGCGTCGCCTACACCGCCGGCGCAGCGATCGGCCCCGACCTGTTCCGTTTTTATCGTTCCATCGGTATCAACCTGAAGCAGCTGTATGGCTCGACCGAGACCTGCGCCGCGGTGTGCCTGCAGCCCGACGGCGAGATCAAGTTCGACAGCGTGGGCAAACCGGTGCCCGGGGTGGAGGTCAAGATCGCCGACAACGGCGAGGTGCTGGTCAGAAGCGCGGCCATGCTCAAGGGCTATTACAAGCGCCCCGATGCGACTGCCGAGTCGATCGACCCCGAAGGTTACTTTCGCACCGGCGATGCCGGCTTCTTCGACGGGGACGGCCACCTCAAGATCATCGACCGCGCCAAGGACGTGGGCAAGATGGCGAGCGGCGCGATCTACGCGCCCAATTACATCGAGAACAAGCTCAAGTTCTTCTCCCACATCAAGGAGGCGGTGGCGTTCGGCGACCGCCGCGAGATGGTGTGCGCCTTCATCAATATCGACATGGGCTCGGTCGGCAACTGGGCCGAGCGGCGCAACATCGCCTATTCCGGCTACACCGACCTCGCGCAGCGCGAGGAGGTGTACCAGCTGATCTGCGAGTGCGTGGAAAAAGCCAACGCCGAGCTGTCGCACGATGCGATGCTGTGCGACTCGCAGGTGCACCGCTTCCTCATCCTGCACAAGGAGCTCGACCCCGACGACGACGAGCTCACGCGCACGCGCAAGGTGCGGCGCGGTTTCATCGCGGAAAAGTATCAGGTGCTGATCGACGCGCTCTACTCCGGCAAGAGTTCGCAGTTCATCGAGACGCAGGTCAAATTCGAGGACGGGCGCTCAGGCAAGGTCAGCGCTGACCTGCGCATCATGGAAGCGAAGACCTTTCCGTCGCAGGCGGCGAAGAAAGCGGCCTGAGCAGATGCCGAAATGAGCGACGGCAGAAACATCGGCGAGGTCATTCTCAATCTGGAGGGCATTTCGCTTGCCTTCGGCGGCGTGAACGCGCTGCAGGATATTTCCTTCGATGTGCGCGAGCACGAGGTGCGCGCGATCATCGGCCCCAACGGCGCGGGCAAGAGCTCCATGCTCAACGTGATCAACGGCGTGTATCACCCGCAGAAAGGCGTCATCACCTTCCACGGGCAGACGCGCCGCAACATGGACACGCATGCGGCCGCGGCCCAGGGCATCGGCCGCACGTTTCAGAACATCGCCCTGTTCAAGGGCATGAGCGTGCTCGACAACCTGATGACCGGGCGCAACCTCAAAATGAAATGCAATTTCCTGCAGCAGGCGCTGTACTGGGGGCCCGCCCGGCGCGAGGAGCTGGAGCACCGCAGGAAAATCGAGGAAGTCATCGACTTCCTCGAGATCGAGCACATACGCAAGACCCCGGTCGGGCGGCTGCCCTATGGCCTGCAGAAGCGCGTCGAACTCGGGCGCGCGCTTGCCGCCGAGCCGAGCATGCTGCTGCTCGACGAGCCGATGGCCGGCATGAACGTCGAGGAAAAGCAGGACATGTGCCGCTTCATCCTCGACGTAAACGACGAATTCGGCACGACCATCGTGCTGATCGAGCACGACATGGGGGTGGTGATGGATATTTCCGACCGCGTGGTGGTGCTCGACTACGGGCGCAAGATCGCCGACGGCACCCCGGACGAAGTCAAGAGCAATCAGGCGGTCATCGACGCCTACCTGGGCGTGGCCCATTGAGTTGCCGATGCAACAGTCATTTTGCATCGCTGATTTAGGGGAGCACGAGGGGACGTTTCCCCTCGTAGTGTTAAAGCCTACAAATCGGGGCGAGAGATGAACTGGCAATTTTTCCTGGAAGTGCTGGTCGGAGGGCTGCTCGCCGGCGTGATGTATTCGCTCGTGGCGCTGGGCTTCGTCCTGATCTACAAGGCTTCCGGCGTGTTCAATTTCGCGCAGGGCGCGATGGTGTTTTTCGCCGCCCTCACCTTCGTTTCGCTGGTCGAGCGCGGCTTCGGCTTCTGGGTCGCTTTCCTGATCACCTTCGGTGCGATGGTCGTGTTCGGCGTCGCCACCGAGCGGGTGGTGCTGCGGCCGCTGGTGAACCAGCCGCCGATCACGCTGTTCATGGCGACCATCGGCCTCACCTTCGTGCTGGAAGGGCTGTCGCAGCTGTTGTGGGGCTCGCAGCCGCACGGGCTGGAACTCGGCATCGAGGACATGCCGCTCGAATGGCTGTCGCAGAACGCCGGCATCAACGTTAGCCAGTTCGACCTGTTTGCGGCGCTGGTGGCCGGAATCCTGGTGTCGGGGTTGGCGCTGTTTTTTCAGAAAACGCGCATCGGCAGAGCGCTGCGCGCGGTGGCCGACGACCACCAGGCGGCGCTGGCGGTGGGCATTCCGCTGCAGCAGATCTGGGCCATCGTGTGGACGGTGGCCGGCTTCGTCGCGCTGGTCTCCGGCCTGCTCTGGGGCGCGCGCAACGGGGTGCAGTTTTCGCTTACCTTCACCGCGCTCAAGGCCCTGCCGGTGCTGATCCTCGGCGGCTTCGAGTCGGTGGCGGGTGCGATCGTCGGCGGGCTCATCATCGGCGCCTCGGAAAAACTGGCGGAGATATACATCCCGGAGTTTCTGAACGCGCCGCTGACCGAAGCGATGGGCGTCAGCGTCAATCTCGCGGGCCTGGAGATCTGGTTCCCGTACGCGCTCGCGCTGGCTTTCCTGCTGATCCGGCCGGAAGGACTGTTCGGCGAGAAGCACATAGACCGGGTATGACCATGGCATTTTTCCCGCTCCTCCAAAAACTGGCTTATAACTGACATGCTTTACCGCGACGCCGGGCAGTTCAAGGATACTTACGCCGCCGACCAGCAGATCTTTCCGATCCGCCAGGACCGCATCGGCATCACGCTCGTCCTGCTGTTCGCCTTTCTGGTCGTACCTGTCATCGGCAACCAGTACTGGCTGAGCGCCATCCTGATCCCGTTTCTGATCTCTGCCCTGGCGGCGCTGGGCCTGAACATTCTCACCGGTTACGCCGGACAGCTTTCGCTCGGCACTGCCGCGTTCATGGCGGTCGGCGCTTTCGCCGCCTACAATTTCGTGCTGCGTGTTCCGGGTATGCCGATCCTGGTGAGCTTCGTGCTCGCCGGCATCATGGCGGCGCTGGTGGGTATCGTGTTCGGCCTGCCCAGTCTGCGCATCAAGGGTTTCTACCTGGCGGTGGCCACGCTGGCGGCGCAGTTCTTCGTGGTCTGGGCGCTTACCAAGTTCGGCTGGTTCTCCAACTTCAGCTCCTCGGGTGTCATTTCGGCGCAGACCGTAGTCATCCTCGGCTACCCTTTCGACACGCCGGTGAGAAAGTACCTGATGGTGCTGACCATCGTGGTCCTGATGGCGCTCGCGGCCAAGAACATGGTGCGCAGTTCCATCGGGCGCGCCTGGATGGCAGTGCGCGACATGGACGTCGCCGCCGGCGTGATCGGTATCCGCCTGATGCACACCAAGCTGCTCGCTTTCGCAGTGAGCTCGTTCTATTGCGGCGTGGCGGGGGCCCTGTACGCCTACGGCTACATCGGCACGGTCGAGCCCGAAGCGTTCAACCTCGACCTTTCGTTCCGCGTCCTGTTCATGATCATCATCGGCGGCGTGGGCAGTATCCTCGGTTCCTTCTTCGGCGCGGCTTTCATCACTTTCCTGCCGATTTTACTCAACACCTACGCCGAGCCGTTTGCACAAGCGATCGGGCTGCAACTGCCCGCGGGAATGGTGTCGAATCTCGAGTTGATCATTTTCGGCGCGCTGATCATTTTCTTCCTGATCGTCGAGCCACTCGGCCTCGCCCGGATGTGGCAGATCGCCAAGGAGAAAATGCGTCTATGGCCGTTCCCGCACTGATGCAGCGTGCCCGATATTGCCCACCTCGGGCGCGGCAGCGGAGAGCGTTGGGCGATGAGATTTTGCGCAACAGCGCCGCTTTTGCAAAGCGCAGAACTGGCGCGTATATTGAGTAACACTTGCATATTTAAGAAGTTGTCTTCAGTCAATCGGAACAAGTTGCAGCGGGTGCAGACAGTCACTAACTTGAGGAGATATTTGACATGATCAAGGAAATTCTGAAACGGGCGGCGCGACCGCTGGGTGTGGCGGCTGCGGCCGTAGCGCTCACCTTGGCGGCCGGAGGGGCGCAGGCGCAGGCGAAGGAGCAATTCGTGCCGGTCAACCTGTACTGGGTCGGACCCTATGCGCCGGGCGGCTCCGGTGTTGCCGCCGGATGGATCGACTATATGACGCTCATCAACGAGCGCGACGGCGGCATCAACGGCGTCAAGCTTGCCTGGGAGAAGTGCGAGACCGAGTACAACAATGCCCGCGGCGTGGAGTGCTACGAGCGCAGCAAGAACAAGGGCCCGACCGGAGCGGCGATGATGCATATGCTGTCGACG
>JADGRR010000077.1 GCA_017880745.1 Burkholderiales bacterium | reverse complement strand
ATATCGGCGTTACCGGCACCAGGTCTGTCGCAATCCCCGCCGCCGCGCTGACGGGGAAATTCCCGTAAATCGGGTTTTCCGGAGTCAAGATAGAAGAATTACCCCATTTGCCCGAGCGAACGGCGGCGGTAATCTTGGAGATGACAGAACCTTCGAATGCGCAGAAACTCATGAAAGCAATCCAGACCGCGATGTTGGACGCACACCTGCACCGGCTCGAGGCGGAGGTTGCGCTGCAAATCAAAACGCTTTTTGGGCGCTTCCCCGAGCTCGCCGGTTTTGCGGTTCAGGATCTGGCCGCGGACCGGGATGAGGTCGGCCTGTCTCAGGATAACGGCGACTGGTCTGACGACAACCCCAGGCTACTTGTTACCGATATCGGCTTTTCTGCGTCCGTCAGCCGGGAAGAACGCGAGGAGGTTTGCAGGCGGATCGGTACGGCGATTTCCGATGTCGTGTCCGAACAACCGGAGGCCTTCGAGGTGCTACGCGGACGAACCTTTGCCAGAACGCTTCACTAGCGCGGGCTGGTTTCATACGGGCGCGGAGCGCCGGCGTGCGCGATCGCCGCGTTCAGGTAGAAATCGCTTTACCTGCCGCTGCTGCCGCCGCGGCGCGCCTGAGGCAGCTCGCGGTCGAGCGTTCAGGGTGGAATCTCTCCCAACCGCGCCCGCCGGTTTCAGGCAGTGAGGCGATGTGCGCCGTACAGTTCGCGGATCTCGCGCGCGAAGCGCCGCGCGATCTCCACGCGCTTCAGCTTCAGGGTCGGCGTAATCAGGCCATTCTCGACGCTCCAGGGTTCGAGCGTGAGCCACACTATGCGCACTCGCGCATGAACCGGGAAGCTGCGCAGCAATCTGCGAATCCTGCCCCGCACCGCTTGCGTCGCCGCCGTTGCCTGCAGGGACGCAGGATCGGCCGGGTCGAGCCCTAGCGTCTTCGCCAATCCGGGCCACGCGTCGGGGTCAAGCACGATCAGGGCGGCCAGGTGGGGCATGCCCTCTCCCACCACCATCGCCTGCGCCAGCAGCGGATCCGAGGTGATCGCCATTTCCAGATCGGCGGGAGCGATCTTCTCGCCGCTGGAGGTCACCAGGATTTCTTTCAGCCGTCCGGTAATGTAGAGGTGATGATTCAGGATGCGCGCCTGGTCGCCGGTGTGCAGCCAGCCGTCGACGTCGATCGCGTCGCGCGTATCCTGCGGGCGGTTCCAATAGCCGAGCATGACGCCCGGGCTGCGCAGCAGAAGCTCGTCCTGGCCGGCGAGCTTGATCTCGACGCCGGGCAGGGGCAGGCCGACCGAGTCGGGAACATTGTCCTCGGTCGGGTTCGCCGACACGATCGGCGCCGCCTCGGTCAGTCCGTAGCCTTGCAGCAGCGGCAGGCCGAGGCCGATGAAGCAGCGCGCCAGCGTGGGCGACAAGGGCGCGCCGCCGCTGATCGCCAACCGCAGGCGGCCGCCGAAGCGCGCGAGCATCTGGTCCGCAACCAGGCGCCGCAACAGCGGCCACTGCAGATTCGCGAGCGGACCAGGCGGCGCGCCGCGGCCCTGCGCCGCCTCGAACCGGCGCCAGCCGATGCGCTGCGCTGCGTCGAACAGCGTGCGCGCGAGCGTGCCTTTTTGCGCGAGCTCCTGCTGCACCCGCGCGTACGCGCGCTCGTAAATCCGCGGCACCGACACCAGTATGGTGGGGCGAATCGCGAGCAGGTCTTGCGGCAGTGCCTGCACCGAGCGCGCAAAAGCGACTGTGGTCCCGGTCATGATCGGCAGGTAGTAGCCGACGGTGCGCTCGAAAACGTGCGACAGCGGCAGGAACGACAAAAACAGGTCTTCGCGGTAGCAGGGCACCAGCTTGAGCACGGTTTCCGCGTTCCACAGGATGTTGTGATGCGACAGCATTACGCCCTTGGGGCGGCCGGTGGTGCCGGAGGTGTAGACAATGGTGGCGAGCGCGTGCGCATCGACCTGGCCGGCGCTCATCGCCTCCGCCTCGCCTGCGAGCCAATCGGAGACAAAGCTCACCTCGATTCCGGCCCCGGCGACGGCCGTGGCCGCGCGCTCGATGCACAGCACGCGCGCCAATCCCGGAAAGCGCGCGCGCAGCGGAGCCAGCGCCTGCCATTGGTCGCTCGCGCGCACGAACAGCAGGCGCGCGTCGCAATCGCGCAGGATGTAGGCGATGTTCTCGGGATTGTCGGTGACGTAGAGCGGCACCACCGCGAGTCCGAGGGATTGCGCCGCCTGATCGCAACATACCCATTCGACGCCGTTGCGCAGCAGTATCGCAACGCGTTCGCCGGGCGCGAGGTTCTCGCGCGCGAGCGCGGCGCGCCAGCGCCCCGCCAATGCCTTCAGTTCCTGCCACTGGTAGCTTTGCCATGCCCCTGTTGCCGCGTCGTATTGGCGGTATGCCTCGGCCTCCGGGGTTCGCTCGCAGCGCCGCAGGAACAGCCCGGGCAGCGTGACTGCCTCGGCGCTGGAGATAAGGTCCAAAGTCAATTTACCTGACGCTCGCATGAATGGTTCGCCGGTGGCAATTCGAAGCAGGGGATCGTCACGATGCCGGCGCTGACTGTGGGAAATATTCAGCCCACTTTTAGCATCCGCAAGTCTGCGCTGACTTGACAAACCTCAAGCGCGCACGATTTATCTACTTGAGCGCCGCCAGCATCGCAGCCACTTCGTCCTCGTTGAGATCGCGCCACGCTTCGTAGGCTTCCGCCACGGCGAAGCGGCTGCCGCCGCGGATGTTGGCGCAATACACCGCATCGGCGAGCCCGGCGATGAGCTGCACCGAGCGCAGGTGGCCGGTGGGGACGGCCACCACGATTTCGCCCGGCTCCTCACGGCGGAGCGCGGCAATCGCAGCGCGCAGGGTCGAGCCCGCAGCGATGCCGTCATCGACCAGGATGAGCTGGCGCGCGGCAAACGCCGGAAGCGGGCGCTTGCCACGCAGGCGCTCGAGGCGGCGTTTTACCTTGTCGCGCGCACTGGCGGTGCTGCGCTGCACGTCGGCGCGCGAGAGATGGTAGTCGCGGACGTCCTCCTCGTTGATCCAGACGCTGCCGTCGAATGCGACCGCGCCGAACCCGCCTCGGTGGTCCAGGGCAGCAGGATCTTGCTGACAACAGCGACATCGAGCGCGAGGCCGAGGCGGCGCGCGATCTCGGCAGCGACCGGAACGCCGCCGGCCGGGATCGCGAGGACCAGGGCACTGGCGCCGCGATACCGCTCGAGCATGCCGGCGAGGACCTCGCCCGCATGGGCGCGATCGCGAAACACCGGTGCACAGTCCCTCAGGGACGCTATCTCATGCACGTGCATATTTTCGTACGCCGGTCCGCAGGATCGCATCGTCGCGCTTGCATGATCCTACGCCGGAGTCCGGAGTTTAAGAATATCCTGTCTGGAACGAAGCGCCCACTAGCCGATGATTCGCCGCGGCCCACGGCAAGCGTTGATCCGATGACGGACTATTTTTTCCAACTCGCCATGTCATCGACCTTGACATCGTACTTCGCCATCTTCGCGACGGCATCCCTCTGGGCGTCGACCTCGATGCTTTGGAACGCCTCGGCCAGCTTGTAGCAGAACTTGGCCAGGTCCACGGGGTTGGGCTTGGTCTGCTCGGTGGTGAGCATGACGCGCCCGACCAGTTCGACATAAATCTGCGCTGCCAGATCTCTTACCGGTGAAGCGGAAGCGCCAGCGGGGGTAACGGGGGAAGTCATGGGACTCGCTTTCGAAATGGCTGAAAAAAATGCATTATGCCGGATAAGGCGCCGGGCATGGTCTGCGGCTTGATGGCGGCGGCGTTCGTGCCCCGACCGGCGCGCGCCGGGCGGATACCACTTGCTGTTTGGCCTGCAAATCCCTAGGATGCCTAGAGGCGACGCGCGCGCGGTCGGTTGGGCTCGCGGCGCCGTCGATGGGCATATTCGACAAGGAGATTAACCATGGCAAAGTCCAAACGTGCGTCCGGCAACAGCGTTTATAGAGTTACGGAAATCATCGGCACCAGCGAGAAATCGTGGGAGGATGCCGCGAAAAGCGCCGTCGAGACTGCGGCGCGCACGCTGCGCGACCTGCGCGTCGCCGAAGTGAGCAAGCTCGACATGGTGGTCGAAGACGGCAAGGTCACCGCCTATCGCGCCAGGGTCAGCCTGTCGTTCAAGTACGCGGGTTAGCGCGGGCGGGCACCGCAACTTGCGGGCTCGCGGCTAGCGGAGCTGATTGCTCACGGCGGCGCGGGCGGGATCTGGCGAGAGCGAGACTTACTCCTGCCGGCGGCCGGTCAGGCTGAGCCCGCCTGGGGCGACAAGGCCCGGATTGCCCGGGTCTCCTTCAACCCACCCCGTGCAGGCCGAGCGCAAAGCGCAGGCCCGGCGTAAGCTGCAGCAGGCGAGGCGCAGGGACGGATGGCGCACAGCCGGGACGCCGACGGCGGTCGCCTGCGCGTGGGTTTTCATGCGAACAGGGGACAGAAGAGCTTTTATGATATGGGCAATTGCCTGTAGGCTGGAATGAGGTCGATCTTGTAGCGACATCATGGTTGCGAAGCACTACGCTGACGCTCGGAGCACAAGATTCAGCGCCCGGTGCAAGCGACGACAGGGCGTGGTGGCGTCGCATTGTCGACGAGCAAAGTCGCCAATCTGAATCCAGGGCCTTGCCTAGTGAAGCATGAGAATCAAAGCCGAAAACAGGGCGGCACAGGCTTTTTCCGAATTCCGAATCTCGGACGAATCCCGGCCATCGGCCTAGTCTTGCGCAGGGCCGGCAACTTCTTGCGCCCAATGAGCCTCAAGACACGCGTGGTATTGCTGGTCGTGGTGATACTCGTCGCAGGCATCTGGGCTCTCGCGTTAAGCGTCACAATGGCTTTGCAGCGTGACCTCACGGAATTGCAGTCGGCAAGCTTGTCGGCGGAAGTCGTCAACGTCGCCGCCGATCTGGATCGCGATGTCCGGTTGCACATCGATGTGCTGGCTCATCTGGCAGCATCGCTCACGCCCGAAATCCTGGCCGATCCGGCGAAGCTTGATCGCGCTCTCGATCAATTCACCGACTCCAGCGCGATCGTTCCCGATTCTTGCTTCGTCGCGAACAGGAAGGGGATCATTACCGCGGGCTATCCGGAGCACGCCGTACGTGTGGGTGCTTCGGTCGATAATCTCGGGTATTTTCGCGAAGCCATCGCCGGCGGCAAGCCGGTTGTCGGTGTGCCCGTGCGGGCAGGTGCGGCGCAACAACGACCCATCGTGCCGATCGCCGTTCCGCTGCGCAACGGCTCCGGTGCCGCGGAAGGCGCTCTGGTTGGCAATATTTCGCTCTCGGACCCGATCATGCTCGGCCAAATCCAACATTCAAGGATCGGGGAGCGCGGCTATTTCCTCGTGGTCTCGCCCAAGGACCGGCTGATCCTCTCGGCGCCCGACCCCAGCCGGATCCTGCAACGGCTGCCTCCGAAAGGCGTGATTCCCCTGCTCGACCGGCGGCTCGAAGACGGATTCGAGGGGCCGGGCATCGTCGTCAGCGCGCTCGGCGTCGAGCAGTTGGGCGTAGCCCGAAAAATGGCGACGACCGGCTGGATGGTACTTGCCGCCGTCCCCACCAAAGAGATGTTCGCGCCGGTCGCGGATTTCAAACGCCGGGTCTATCTGGCGGCATTGCTGATATCGCTGGCCGCGGCGGTAATCCTGCGATTCTTCCTGATCCGCCAGTTTGCGCCGCTGAAGGAGGCAGGCGGGGCGATCCGGCGCATGACCGAAGGCGAAATACCGATGGCGGCGATACCTGTCACCCGACGGGATGAGATCGGCGAACTGATCGCCAATTTCAATCGTCTCGTGGCGGAGCGCAGCCGCCTTGAGCAATCACTGCAGGCTGAGATCATCAGTCGCAAGCAGGCGAACGAAGCGCTGCGCGAGAGCAGGGACCGGCTCGAAGGCATCTACCTATCTGTCGGTGACGGAATTGTCAGCGTCGACGCGGAGCAGCGCATCGTGCTGTTCAACTCCGCGGCCGAGCGGATCTTCGGCTACTCCACCGCCGAAATGATCGGTCGGCCCTTGACCGTGCTGCTGCCGGAACGCTTCCGCCCGCAGCACGGGGAAAATATTCGCCACTTCGATTCCGCGGGGCAATCCAAACGGGCCATGGGAACCTACGGTCTGGTCTATGGACTGCGCCGCAGCGGCGAGGAATTTCCGGTCGAAGCCGCGGTGTCACAATCCGGTATTCCGCCGAACAAACTGTTCACGGTGATCCTGCGCGATATTACCGAACGCAGGCGGGCGGAGCAGGTGCGCGAACAGTTGACGCGGCAACTCGAGTTGCTAAGCGAGCGGCTCGCGACAGTCCAGGAAGACGAGCGCCGCAGTCTCGCCTACGAGTTGCACGAGCAGTTGGGCCAGGAACTTTCGACCCTGCAGATTTATCTCGGCATACTGGGCACCGGTGACGGCGGTACACAGGTGCAGTCGCATCACGGCGATGCGCTCGCCGTGACCGGGCAGGCACTCGATCGAGTGCGCAAACTGGTTCAGGAGATCGCTCCCCCACAGTTGGAAGAATTTGGTTTGTATGCCGCGGTGAGCTCGCATTGCCAGCGGCAGGCCACGGCGGGCGGCTGGAAGATGCATGTCGACGCCCCAAGGCCGGATGTGCGACCGCCCCGCGCTGTGGAACGAGCCTGCTTTCGCGTGTTGCAGGAGGCGCTGGCTAATGTGCTGCGCCATGCGCGGGCGAGCGAGGTCTGGGTTCATTTGCACCAGGACGCCGAGGAACTGGAACTCGGGATACGCGACGACGGGATCGGGTTCGATACCGGTGCCGTCGGCGACGCGAACGGGCAAGGGAGCGGGGGGCTCGGGCTGTTCGGAATGCAAATGAGGGCCAAGCAAGCTGGCGGGTGGCTGCAAGTCAAATCCAGCCCCGGCGCCGGGACCGAGGTGCGCGCGGTCTTTCCGCTGCCCGCCGCTTCGGTCGAGCCGGTCTGAGCACACTTTCAGGCCGCGCCGCCACCCGATCCCGACCGAATCTGGCGGGCGTGCCGCCCACGTTTCAGTCCTCCAGCATCACCCGCGGATTTTCATTACTCGGCCACGTTGACGCTCGCCCGGCCGAACGGCGGCCGCGCGAGCCAGATTACCGGTATCAGAATGATCAGCAGGCAGCCGGACAGCCAGAAAACGTCGTTGGTGGCGAGCATGTTGGCCTGTCCGGCGAGTATCCGCTCGAGCACCCCATGGACCTGATCGGGCGGCATGCCGGCGGCGCCGAGACGCTCGGAGAACTCGGCGGTCTGCGGCGCGTAGATGCTGATGTGCTCGGCAAGTTGCGCGCGGTGCAGCGATTCGCGCCGCGTCCACAACGCGATCGAGAGTGAAGTGCCGAAACTGCCGCACATGGTGCGCAGGAAGTTCTGCGTCCCGGTCGCGGAGGCCATGCGCTCCGGCGCGATGCCGCCGACGTTGATGCTCACCAGCGGCGCGAAGAACATGGCTACGGCTACGCCCTGCAGCAACTGCGGCAGGGCGATGGTGGCGAAGTCCGCGCCGGTGGTGAAATTCGCGCGCCAGAAGAAGCAGATGGCAAAGACGATGAAGGCGACTGTGGCGAAGCGGCGCGGGTCGGTGTGCTGCAGACCGCGGCCGACCAGTGGTGCCAGCAATACGGCGAAGATGCCGACCGGCGCGAGCGCATAGCCGGCCCACTGTGCGGTATAGCCCATCTGCGTCTGCAGCCATAGCGACTGGATCACCATGCTGCCTAGAAACAGGCCGTAGGCGAGGCTCAAAGCGAGCGCGCTCATGCCGAAGTTGCGGTGCCGGAACAGTTCAAGATCCACGATCGGATGCGAATCGGTGAGTTCCCACACCAGGAACAGGCTGAAGCTCACGACCACGATTACCGCCAGCGCCACGATGAAATTCGAACTCATCCAGTCGAGCTCGTTGCCCTTGTCCAGCAGCACCTGCAGGCAGCCGACCCAGATCACCAGCAGCGCGAGCCCGATGCGGTCAAGCGGCCTTCGGCGCAGCGGCGTCTCGCGGTCTTTGAGCAGCTGCCAGGTGCCGAACGCCGCGATCGCGCCGATGGGCACGTTGATGAAAAAAATCCACGACCAATGCGCGTTGTCGGTGATCCAGCCGCCCAGCAGCGGACCGACGATCGGCGCCACGGTGACGGTCATGCCCCAGATCGCAAGCGCCATGCCGCGTTTCTCCGGCGGGTAATTTCCGAGCAGCAGCGACTGCGACAGCGGCACCATGAAGCCCGCCATCGCCCCCTGCAGTACGCGCGCGGTGATCAGCATGGGCAGCGTCCAGGACAGCCCGCACAGGAAAGAGGCGAGGGTAAACAGCGCCGTCGCAATCGCGAACATCCGCGCTTGGCCGTAGCGGTCGGAGAGCCAGCCGGTGAGCGGCACCGTGATGGCGTTGGCGACCGCATAGGAAGTGATGACCCAGGCGCCCTGGCTGGTCGCCGCGCCCAGATCGCCGGTGATTGCCGGCAGCGACACGTTGGCGATCGTCAGGTCGAGGACCTGCATGAAAGTGGCCATCGCCAGCAGCAGCGTCAGCAGTACCGGCGTTCGATGCTCGTCGGCAGGCGCTGTGCTTGGCATGGCGCGTGCGCTAGCCACAGGACTTCAGTGCGCCCCGGACCTGGGCTGAACGGCTTCCGCTGCTTCCTTCTTTAGCCGGCGCGCCGCGCGGGCATCGCCGCCATTCGCCTTGATTACCGCGGCCACGCGCTGATCGGCGAGTTCGGTGAGCGAGGCGTAGGCCTTGGTCTGGTAGGCGGGCGCGGTGCGCGCGGCCATGGGCCGAAGCTCGCCCGAGCGCGCGTGCGTGTCGACTTCGACCTCCATCGACAGGCCAAGCTGTAGCGGGTGCTGCGCCAACTCGGCCGGATCGAGCGCGATGCGCACCGGTACCCGCTGCACCACCTTGATCCAATTTCCGGTCGCATTCTGCGGCGGCAGCAGGGCGAAGGCGCTGCCAGTGCCGGCGCCGAATCCGGCCACCCGCCCGTGGAATTCGACTGCGCTGCCGTAAATATCGGCGTGGAGCTTCACCGCCTGGCCAGGGCGCAGGTTGAGCAGTTGGCTTTCCTTGAAATTCGCATCCACCCATACCTGGTCGAGTGGAATCACTGCCATCAGCGGCGTGCCCGGGCCGACGCGTTGTCCGACCTGCACGCTGCGTCTGGCGACGATGCCGGAAACGGGGGCCGGAAGCGCGGTGCGCGCGTAGGCCAGGTAGGCTTCGCGCAGCCGGGCCGCAGCGCTTTGCACGTCCGGATGGGTTTCCACGGTGGTGCGGTCGACGAGCGTCTTGTGCGCGGCGAGCTGCTGCTGGGCCGCCTCCAGCGCCGCCTGGGTGCTCATCACCGCATCGCGCGCGTGCTGCAATTCCTCGGCCGGAAGTGCGCCGCTGGCGCTGAGCGGCGCGCGCCGCGCGAGGTCGGCGCGGGTGC